>JAJQCB010000017.1 GCA_021203005.1 Clostridiales bacterium
ATTTATTTGAAAAATTCCCATTTTCCTCTTGACTTTTTATTTGCAGGCTTACATCAGACAAGATTTGCTGCAATCAATTCTATATTAGGATAGCTCCGTATAGAAACAGCTCCGGTTTCCCGTGTGGCAGGCCGCGCCGACCTGAACGATTCTCGCCAGAATTGTATCCCGGTCACAATCGATTTTCAGAGATCTGACATACTGGAAATGGCCGGAAGTCAATCCTTTTACCCACAATTCGTTCCGGCTTCTGCTGTAATAGGTCATCAGACCGGTCTCAAGCGTTTTCTGCCAGGCTTCCCCGTTCATATAGGCGAGCATCAGCACCTCGTCATTCTGATCATCCTGGACGATGACAGGAATCATGCCGTCCGCATTCAGCTTAAACGAAGACCACTCCAGGGAAGAGGTCAGAGGCCGCGCCAGGCTGTTATCAAATTGTTTTTTTTCCATTTTACAGACTGCCTTTCGTCGATAATACATCCGCAATGCGGGGGTCAAAGGAAACCGCCTCGTCCAGAGCCTTTCCGAATGCCTTAAACAACGCCTCGATCATATGGTGGGCATTGCACCCCGACAGCACTTTCAGATGCAGGTTCATCCCCGCGGAATAGGAAACCGCGTAGAAAAACTCCCGCACCATCTCCGTATCCATATCTCCTACTTTTTCTACCGGAAACTCCGCGTCCATGACAAAATAGGGTCTGCCGGAGAGATCGACCGCACACAGGACAAGCGTCTCATCCATGGGGAGAATCATACTCCCGAAACGCCGGATTCCTTTTTTATCTCCGAGAGCCTCGCGGATGGCCGTACCCAGGGCAATGCCGGTATCCTCTATGGTGTGGTGACAATCTACTTCCAGGTCGCCTTTCACGCTGACTTCCATGTCGAAAAAGCCATGCCTCGTAAATCCGGAAAGCATGTGGTCGAAAAAGCCGACCCCCGTTGCGATCTCCTGCTTTCCGCTTCCGTCCAGATTGAGTGCCAGGCTGATGTCTGTCTCATTTGTCTTCCTGGTTATCTCTGCTTTTCTTTCCCTGCTCATGTTATACCTCCTCAAACCGCACCAGCACAGAGTTCGCGTGCGCTGTCAGCTGCTCATTTTTCGCAAACATGGCGATATCCTGATAGACATCCTGCAGCGCCTCCTTCGAATAAGAGATGATGCTGGATTTCTTGATAAAATCATCCACTGACAAAGGGGAGAAAAACCGGGCTGTCTGGTTCGTGGGCAGCACATGGTTCGGTCCCGCGAAGTAATCTCCCAGCGGCTCGCTGCTGTACTCACCGATAAAAATAGCGCCGGCATTTTTGATCTTTGTCATCACCTCAAAGGCGTTGGCAGTCACAATCTCCAGATGTTCGGACGCAATTTCATTTGCCGTCTCAATCGCCGTATCCAGATCCGGCGCGATCAGAATGTAGCCGTAGTTTTCCAGAGATTTTTCAATGATCGCTTTCCGGGAAAGCGCAGCGGTAAACCGGTCCACCTCCTCAGACACCTGCTTTGCCAGCGTCTCACTGGTGGTGATCAGGATCGCGGAGGCGAGCTCATCATGCTCCGCCTGGGACAGGAGGTCTGCCGCCACATAGCGGGGATTTGCCGTCTCATCCGCCAGCACCAGGATCTCGCTGGGTCCCGCGATGGAATCGATACTCACATACCCAAACACCGCTTTTTTCGCCAGCGCCACATAGATATTGCCGGGTCCCACGATCTTGTCCACTTTCGGAATACTCTCCGTGCCGAACGCCATGGCCGCAATCGCCTGCGCTCCGCCCACTTTAAAGACCCGGTCCACACCGGCTTCCCTGGCTGCCACCAGCGTCGCGGAGTTCACCTTTCCCTCTCTGCTGCAGGGGGTCGTCATAATAATTTCCTCCACGCCTGCCACCTTCGCCGGAATAATATTCATCAGCACGGAGGAGGGATAAGCCGCTTTTCCGCCCGGCACATATACGCCCGCTTTTGCGATCGGGGTCACTTTCTGCCCCAACATCGTGCCGGGAATGGAACTGTCAAACCAGCTGTACTGTCTCTGCTTTTCGTGATAAACCCGGATATTCTCCTTTGCCTTGCGCATGACCTCCAGAAGCTCCGGCTCCACCAGCGCGTAGGCCTCATCCACCTCCGCCTGCGTCACCTCCACAGTTTTGGCTGTCAGCTTCGCCCCGTCAAATTTTTCCGTGTAATCAAAGACAGCCGCATCCCGCCGCTCTCTCACATCCGCGATGATTGCGTTTACGCTTTCCTCATATTGCGTATAGTTGTTCGGGCTGCGTTTCAGCAAATCCGATAAAAGATTACGGATAGTTTCTTTTGTTAAGTTTAAAATGCGCATTTTGTTTCCCTTTCATATCCATTTCTTTAACACACGTCTGACTTCGCAATAACATCGCGCAGATTTGAAATCAATCGCTGAATCCGTTTCTGCTCCAGCTTCATGCTCACCGGATTTACCACAACCCGGGCGGAAAGAGGACACACTTCCTCGAGCACCATCAGACCGTTTTCTTTCAGCGTAGACCCTGTTTCCACGATATCCACGATCACATCCGACAGCCCCACGATCGGCCCCAGCTCCACAGAACCGTTCAGTTTGATGATCTCCACCGTCTGATGCTTTTTATTGTAAAAATAATCTTTCGCGATCTTAGGATACTTGGTCGCCACCCGGATCTGTTCGTGGTGCTGCAGGAGTTCTCTCGACGATTCCGGTCCGCAGACGCACATCCGGCAGGCGCCGAAACCCAGATCCAGCACTTCATAAATATTGCGCCCTTCCTCGAGAATCGTATCCCGGCCGACAATACCGATGTCTGCGGCACCGTACTCCACATAAGTGGGGACATCCGGACCCTTGGCAAGGAAAAACCGCAGCTTTAATTCCTCGTTTACAAAAATCAGTTTCCGTGTATCCTTATCTTTCATCTCCTCACAGGTGATGCCGATCTCCTCAAACAGCTTTAGTGTCGTTTTCGCAAGCCGGCCCTTCCCCAGGGCAAACGTTAAATATCTCATATTTGTATTCCAATCCCTCAATTTTTGTTAGTTTCATATATAGTCACTTATAGTATGATATAGTATGATGATACCTACGGATTGCTCCGCACGATGTGCTCCCGCAATCCTCAAAACACTCAGAATCCGCTCATTTTAGCCTAGAAATCGGCTAAAATAGCTACTTCCTCGTGTTTTGGCGGGTCCCAAAGTCATGAATCGAACCGCAAGCGCTTCATTCATGACCAGCTTTGCATAAGTTCGATTACAGAAATCAAAGATTTCTTATCTCTCTTATTTTGACCCTGGTATCATCATATGTAATATACAATATCCTGCACATGGAACTGCTCCGCGTATTTCTGATATGTCTCCTCCGTGTTTGCCTCATTCAGGGGCATCATCTCCACATTCTCCCCCTGCCGGCGCAGCACAAGAGCATCCCGGATTGCGTCCGCGTGTCTTTCCTCTTTATAAACAAACCACTTTGTCCTGTTTTCAAAGGGAATCCGTATATTCTGCCGGCGCAGCGCGCTCATCAGCTGCTCCACCACCACGGCAAATCCGATGGCCGGGGCTGATTTCCCGAAAGAGCTCAGCAGATTGTCATAGCGGCCGCCCTTTACCACAGCCTCGCCGCTTCCGAACGTATAAGCGGAAAAAATGATTCCGGTATAATAATGCAGGTTGGATACCATCGCCATCTCATAGAACACATACTGCTCCACACCGTAAATGCGAAGAATATCCTCCAGCTGCTCCAGACGGTCCAGCGCGCCGTAAATTTTCGGATAATCCACCGCCTTCTCTTTGGCCTCCTGCAGCTTCACTTTCGTCAGCATCACATCTTTTAACAGGCCACACAGCCAGGTCAGATTCTCCTCCAGCCCCGCATGGGCGATCAGGTCTTCCACCCCGTAAAAGTTGCGGTTTAACAGCAGTTCGCGAATCTGGTTTTCCGTATCTTCCCCCAGATGGGACGCTTCAAACAACCCCTCCAGGAAATCCACATGTCCGACACTCACCTGAAATTCTTTCAGGCCGGCATTCAGAAGAAGCTGTACCGCGAGCGCAACCATCTCCGCATCCGCCTCCACAGAAGCGTCGCCGATATACTCCGCTCCCGACTGCGTCGTCTCTTTTAACAAGCCCTGATAACTGCTGTTGTTGATAAACGTGCTTCCCGTGTAACAGAAACGAACGGGAACGTCGTCATCCATATAATACTTGGATGCGCAGCGGGCGATGGACGGCGTAATATCCGGCCGCAGGACAAGTGTGTTTCCCTCCCGGTCAAAAAATTTGTACAGTTCCTTTGACGGCGTCGTCCCGATCTCTTTTCCGAAAATATCAAAAAATTCAAACGTCGGCGTCTGAATCGGATGATATCCGTAGGATTTCAGAACCGTATAGATTCGGTTCTCCAATACAAACTTCCTCTCACATTCATCACTGTATATATCGCGCACGCCTTCCGGCGTGTGTAATAACTGATTTGCCATGAAAACCTCCCTCAGAAAATATTTTAGCGTGCTATCCTATCTCGAAAAATACTTAGCGTGTTACCCTCACTCGCAAGGCGCTTTAGTATGCTAACGTGCTACTATGGTAGCACAGGAAACACCGCTATTATATTTCACCGGATCTGATATGTCAAGCAGTTTCTTCACATATCGTTCCACACGGATATATCACAGTCCCGATACAAAACACTCTGCATCACATTCGATGTTACTGATTAAAATAACAGTCAAACACCGCTTTCGCCACCGGTACCGCGGAAGAGCTTCCGCTGCCGCCGTCCTCCACGATCACTGCAATGGCGATATCCGAATAGCCGTCCTTGGATCCGTACCCGACAAACCAGCCGTGGCTGTTGCCCTCGCTGTCATACTCCGCCGAACCGGTTTTTCCCGCGGCATCATAGCTCTGTCCGCTTAAGGCCGTCGCTGTTCCGTAAGAAACCACTGCAGACATATACTCCTGCAAAATGGCCGCGTCGGATTCCGAGAGGATCGTGCCATACTCGGAAGAACGGTATTGTCTGACCACTGTCCCGTTTTCATTCTCTGTGTGATCCACGATATAAGGCGTATAAAGCACGCCATCCTGGTCAATCGCCGCGGCGATCATCGCCATATGCAGAGGCGTCACTGATGTGTCGCCCTGACCGATCGCGGTCTGCATGATTTTTCCGGTACTGTCGTCCGACGACAGTGTAAAACTGCTGGCCGTTCCGGACAGGGTACCGGGAAGCGTGGTATTAAACAGCATATCCTCCATCAACGACTGAAAACTGCTGATATCCAGCGTCAGTCCGATATTCGCGTAGGATGTGTTGCAGGAATTGGCAAAGGACGTGATCAGGTCCTGCGTTCCGTGCACGGAATTGTGATAACAGTGAATCTCATTTCCGTCTATGGACAGTTCCCCCTCACAAGTAAAGGTGTAGGTGTCGTAATCTGAATTTTCATGAATATATTCCAGCGTCGTAAAAATCTTAAACACAGACCCCGGAGGATACGAACCGGAGGTGGCGCGGTTTAAGAGCACGGAATTGGAATCATCGCTGACGATGGAGTCCCACTCGCTCGCCAGCGTATTCGGGTCATAATCCGGTTTGGATACCATGGCGATCACCTTTCCCGTGGAGGCTTCCAGCACAACCACAGCACCGTCATTGTCGCCCAGCGCATTGTAAGCCGCCGCTTGGACATCATAGTCCAGTGTCGACACCACACTGTCGCCCATATTTTTTTCATCCATCAAATCATTTAAAATCTGTTTCAGGAAAAATGAGTGGGAACGGAGTAAGTTAAAATTGTACGTGGATTCAATACCGGATTTCCCATTATTAAAATAACCGACGGCGTGCGCAAACATCCGCCCATAAGGGTATGTCCGCGTCTCCGTACCGTCATCGGAGACACTGGTGGTAGCCAGAACCTCACCGTCACTGGACAGGATATCCCCGCGGATCACGTGCTCCGCATACAGGTCCAATCGGGAGTTATAGGAACTGCTGATCACACTCTCACTTTTTACAATCTGAAAATATGCCAGATATCCGATCAACAGGCAGAACATTCCCACAAAGAGGTAAGTGATGATGAGAAACTCCCGGTTTTTACCAGATTTCCTCGATCTCGTCCTCCTGCCCGAAGCCCGATGAGCTTCTGCCGGATCTGTTGCTGCCCGTCCCGTTTTTCCCGGATTTGCCGTTGTTCTTCCTGTCTTTCCCGGATTTGCCGACGTTTCCCGCCGACCTGCTCCTGCCGTAGCGGTCCCGGCCGTTTTTTTCATTCGGGAACGTGTACTCTTCTTTTTTTCGTTCTGACTGCCGTCCAGATCCAGAATCTCGATATCGTCGCGGATTAAGTCTTTTCTTCCTCTGCTCATCTGCTTCTCCTTCATCCTGTCTCAATATATAAAGGCCCTGTATAATTGCAAACATAATAATCGTACACAATATGGAACTTCCGCCGTAGCTGATCAGCGGCAGGGTAAGTCCGGTAGACGGAATGCACTTAATCACGCCGCCGATGTTCAAAAATACCTGGACGCCGTAGACACAGCCCAGCCCCAGCGCGATCAGCCGGTAAAACGGATCCTTTAACTGCATCGCGATATTTAAAAACATGAGGAAACAGCTCAGGCACACCAGAATGATACAGATGCCGAAGATTTCACCCATCTCCTCCACAATCGCCGCAAAGACAAAGTCCGAGGAACCCACCGGGATTTTTTCCGGAAGCCCCTGGCAAAGTCCCAGGCCGAACCAGCCGCCGGTGCCGATGGCAAACAGCGACTGCGCCACCTGCCACCCGCTGCCGCTGATGTTGCCGAACGGATCCAGCCAGGCAGTCACGCGGACGCGGACATGGGAAAACAGCTTCGCCGCCGCCACCGCCGCAATGCAGCCGACTCCCAGCCCGCCGAAAAAGTAGAGCGGTTTTTTCGTCGCCGCGTAGAGCATGACGATATAAGTGACAAAAAAGATCAGCGCCGCACCCAGGTCCGTGGAAACCACCAGTATCAGCACATGGATGGCAGCCGCGACGGTCGTGATGCAGACCTGTTTAAAGTCTGTGGACTGGTAAAGCATACAGGCTACGAAAAATACAAAGATAATTTTTACAAACTCCGATGGCTGGAACGTGATACCGGCGATCGTAAACGAAAGGTACGCTCCGCCTGACATCTGCCCCAGGACCAGCACCACGCCCAGCGCCAGAATGCCGACCGCGCAGTAGACCCAGGTAAACTTCCGCAAAAACTTCAGTTTCCGCACCAGCTGCGGCACAAAAATAGTGACCACCGACGCGATAACCGCGATTTCAAATTGCTTGATGGCGCTCTCCAAATCCAGACGCGTCAGAATGATAAACCCAATGATCATCAGCATACACATATGGTTGACCACCAGACGCGCCGCACGTCGATAAATCACGCGGTAAATCAAAAACAGAAACAGGACAAAAACGACCTGCGCCGCATAAAAGATCAGGATCTTAATCTGCATCTGTGCGGCAAAAAGCACGAGAAAAGCATCCAGATGGATCAGCATCATGCAGGTCGTCTGACTCTTGTACATCCGCTTCCGGCGCTCTTCGTTTTTCACACCCAGAACAGCAAAACTGTAGTAAGTGTATATCAGAAACAGAAAGATCATCACATATTTCGATGATTCTGTGATCAGGTGCAGCATGTGAAACTCCTTATTCTATAATCATGACTTCCGGCAAACTCATTTTGCGCTGTCGAATCACAGCCATCTCATGTCATTGATTCTGCGCATCCATATCTCCGTTGCGGAAGATCAGTCAACTCCCCTGCGGAAATGCCCGTTGGTAAAACTATCCTTCTGCGACGGAGGCTGTAAATCCTTTCCCCGCAGAAAACTTTCCTCATAATCATGCAGGATTCTTTTTACTTTCTCCCGGTCTTCCGATACAAACGTAATCCGATATGAGCCGAAAGCTAGCTTTTCGATCTGCCGTACATGGTGAAACAGATATAACGGCTGGCTGTTGTAAATGACATTATAACAGTCTTTGCAGTTTCTGTGAACATAGAATTTCTTATGATAGCGATCCGAAAGAGAAAGCTCTGTCCCTGAATTTTCCCCTTTCATGCAGTGCAGGTAATTTTTGTACACGCACTGCGCGGAAATCATCACCGGCGTTTCACCGTAAATGCAGAACTCCGCTTTCGCATTGGGCATATGCGCCAGCTCTTTCTGATTCAGCTCCGGGGAGGCGGTATATTGGCGGAACCCCGTTTTTGCAAACGCGCGGTAAGCCATATTGGAAAAGACATACAGGTTGGAATCCAGGGAAATCTGTTCCGGATTCAAATGCAGTTCCCGCAGGCAAAAGCCCAGGCTGTCGTAGCTTCTCACCCAGACAGTGTCAAAACTGCGGAGGATATCCTGCCACTCTTTTTTCAGATAATGAATCGATGTATTTTCCCGGAAAATATAGGGAAAACACCAGGCCGCCTGCTTCCCGGCGGTCTGAATACGCCGTCGTGCCAGCTCAATCGTCCTGAAATAAGAGGCGTAATCTCCGCAAAAAGAAAAATCCAGGGAAATCATATTCACAAACGGATGGAGCAGAGCCTCGGATAGCTGCATTTCGTTCGAAACCTGCACGTTAAGGAAGTCCGATTTTCTCTTGTCAGCGCGGTTTTCCTCTGACAATTCTGATTTTCCGATCACTTTACCAGTTTCTGACTGCAGCCGGCGATACGGCTGCAGCATCCTTTGCTCCAACCGACAAAATGCGCTACGCCGCAATTCATTCAGCTGTTTTACCGGGACGAAGCACCCGGTCTCCATATCAATCTGCAGATCAGCAAGTGAAAAAGGAGTGTCGCCGGTTTTTGAGAGTCTGCCTCTCACCTCTTCTTCGGAGAGCGGGCGTTTTTCCGCCCGCATAACCCTCTCTTCCGAACACATTTCCACAACGACAGCCTGATTCCGTGTCATTGTCTCTATCTTACCATTCCGTGAGGCGCTTTCCCCCGCGGCATCGAAACCCGGATTTAAACACAGATTGGAAGCAGGATCCGCCTGCGCTGCAGTCTCCGTCCGCAGCGACAACCGCACAGGCTCCCCCACGCGTAGAATCAGCTCCCCTTTCACCGGAATCTTATTCAGCGCCGTTTCCCGGTATACCTCCGCTGCGTTCCCGCTGCTGTGAGAGGAATCGGTGAGCGCCATCATTTTCCTTCCGTTCCGCATCTCATAATAGCCCCGGGTAAAGCCGCTGCGGCTTCCCAGAGCAAGCAACGCCTTTTTATCCTCTTCCTCCACGAAAAAACTCTCCGGCGTATTTTCATACAGGTCAAGGTACTTCCGGTAAATCTGCGTCACACCGGCAGCATACTCCAATGATTTCATCCTTCCCTCAATCTTAAAGGAATACACTCCGGCCTCGCAGATCTGCGGAATCAGTTCCAGGGCACAAAGATCCTTCGGGCTTAAGGGATATCGCTCTTTTTTCCGGAGCACAGTTCCTTTTTGATCCATGACCTGATAAGGAAGCCGGCAGGGCTGGGCGCACCGCCCGCGGTTTCCGCTGCGGCCGCCGATCAGGCTGCTCATCAGACACTGCCCGGAATAACAATAACAGAGCGCGCCGTGGACAAAACTCTCTATTTCCATGCCTGTCTCATCATAGATATGCCGTATCTCCTCCAGTGACAATTCTCTGGCCGTGACAATCCGGGAAGCGCCCTGCTCTTTCAAAAATGCCGCGCCATAGGAATTCGCCACGGACATCTGCGTACTTGCATGGACCGGCAACCCGGGAAAGTGTTTCCGCACAAATTGAAATACGCCATAATCCTGTACGATAATGGCGTCTAATCCATGTTCATAAAAAGGCTTCAGCCAGTTTTGCAGGATCTCTCCTGTTTCCCTGTTCTTAAGCAGCGTGTTGACCGTCAGGAAAATCTTCTTTCCGTGCAGATGTGCCAGATCCAGAGCTTTCAGAATCTCTGCGTCCGAAAAATTCTGCGCAAACGCACGGGCGCCATAGTTCGCTCCTCCCAGATACACCGCGTCCGCTCCCGCCGCAAGGACTGCTTCACAGATGGCGTACGACCCGGCAGGAGCCAGCAATTCATGTTTCATCTTCTTTTCTTTCCCTCTGTCCGCTCCATCTTCATCTGGGTCTCCACCAGCGTCTGCTTGAGCTCCGCCAGTTCATTTTCCTTCAACCGCAGATCATTCTCCAGCTGTGCGATCGTATCCTGCGCCGCGATCAGCTCGTCCGCTATATTGAGCTCAATAAGAATCGGTTTTAAGTCGGTAGACAGTGCCTTGTACGCGTCCGTCTCCTCCATCGTCTGAATCATATGATTGACATAGGAAGCCACCTTCTGGATATGACCCTCATCGTCAGAGCCTCCCATTGTCAATATTTTTCCGTCAATCACAACCTGTACCATATGTGTCTTTGTCATCGGTTATCTCCCTGTTTTTATCCTCATGATAATGAAAATCCGTCTGCATTTATCATAACAGGGTTTTTCTTCAGGGACAACCATAAATTTTATCTTTAAATTTTTATCGGATACGTACAAATTCACGCTCCCTCTTGATTTTATTTCGGTATGCCGATATAATCATCGTGTGAGGTGATGACACGATGATCGTTGACGATTTATTAAAACAGACCGGAATGACAAAATACCGACTTGCAGAGCAGGCGGGTATCCCGCATACAACACTGAGCGATATATGCAGCGGAAAAACAAAACTGGAAAAATGTTCTGCCGAGACGATTTACAAGCTTTCAAAGGTACTGGGCGTTACGATGGAAGTGCTTACAGAAAGCGGCATCCGGAAGACAGAGCGTGAAGAGGCCTATGAATACGGACTGCCCGAATACCTCCAGCACGATCTGGACACCTACAAGGAGGGACTTAAAACAAAGTCCAGGTTGCTTGACTGTTATTGGGGAGAACTATATGGAAGCATCAATCTGGCGGAAGTCAGCGAGGGTGTAATTACTCCGGAACATGCCGATTATCTGCGAAAGAAATATTTATGGGGAAGGAGTCTGTGATGAAACAAATTGACTTTACAAACTGCCGAAAGATACCCGGCAGAGCCTACAACGGTGCAAACGGGAAGAAAATTGCCATAGAATACAAAGGCGATCAGTATATGCTGAAGTTTCCCCCATCCGGCGAGAGAAAGCCCACAACACTGTCCTATACGAATAGCTGTATCAGCGAGCATATTGCCAGCAGCATCCTCAACTTCCTTGGCATAACAACACAGAAAACGCACTGAATGCGCGTATCTATCAGTTCCCGACCTCTGCCATCAAGCAGAACGGCCGCAAAATCAACTACTATGATTTTCTGTCCGGTGCGGAGTATGAAGACTGTAAGGCAGCCATTCAACGGATAGTGCCGAGAATCAACATGGACCAAATCCGAAGATTTATAGAAGAAGTCCCATACATCTCAGAGCTGCAAAAGGACTTTTATGGTCGATATATTGAGGCTCGCTGCGATAAAATCTTAAAGCCTGCATTAAAACTGATAAGATAACAGCGAGAAATAAAAAACTGATATTTCTGTCAAATATCCACTGCAACGCGATATCCACAATACACTGCATTCGTGATTGTGGATATCGTTCACATACTGCTATTCTGACATTGATAACCCAAAATGCAGGTAAGCCTGCTCTGTCGCAACCCGCCCTTTCGGCGTGCGGTTGATAAAACCATTTTTCACCAGATACGGCTCGTAGACATCCTCAATGGTACCGGCGTCCTCGCCGATCGCGGCCGCCAGCGTATCCAGACCTACTGGCCCGCCGCCGAACTTCTGCAAAATCGTCATCAGAATCATGCGGTCGTTTTTGTCCAAGCCGCAGCTGTCCACTTCAAGCAGATCCAACGCAAACGACGCCACTTCCTTTGTGATCACTCCATCGTATTTTACCTGGGCAAAATCACGGACACGCTTCAGCAGGCGGTTGGCCAGACGCGGCGTACCGCGGGAGCGCTTCGCAAGTTCATTAGCGCCCTCCGTCTCAATCTCCACATTCAGAATTTTTGCCGACTGCAGAATGATCGTCTGCAGCTCATCCACCGTATAAAATTCCAGATGTTGGATCACACCAAAACGATCCCGGAGCGGCGCCGTCAGGAGACCGGCACGGGTCGTCGCCCCTACCAATGTAAACTTCGGAAGATCCAGACGAATCGACCGCGCACTGGAGCCTTTCCCAATCATAATATCAATGGCATAATCCTCCATCGCCGGGTAAAGCACCTCCTCCACCTGGCGGTTCAACCGGTGAATCTCATCTACAAAAAGCAGGTCATTCTCCTGAAGGTTGCTTAAGATGGACGCCATCTCACCTGGCTTTGCGATGGCCGGTCCGGAGGTCACTTTCATATGAACTCCCATCTCATTGGCGATGATGCCGGAGAGCGTCGTCTTCCCCAAACCGGGAGGCCCGTAAAACAGCACATGATCCAGAGCCTCGCCCCTCTGCTTCGCCGCTTCAATATAGACACGGAGACTGTCCTTGATCTGCTCCTGGCCGATGTACTCATTGAGTGTCTGCGGACGCAGGCTGGGCTCCATCTTGATATCTTCTTCTAAAATCTGTGTGGAAATCATTCGTTTTTCCATGAATTTGCTCCCTATCGCATCTATTGTCCCCTGGTGGCAGTTTTGATGCCACGGATTGCTCCGCACTACGTGCTCCCACAATCCTAAAACATTCGCAATCCGCCCTCATCGGGCTTCTTGCTCATGTTTTGGCGGGTCCCAAAGTCATAGATCGGATCGCAAGCGCTCCATCTATGACTTTTGTCCCCTGGTGGCATCACAAGCGTGACATGTTTTTCAACGCTGTCTTAAGCACCGTCTCCACATCCGAATCATCCGAAATCTCGATGCCGGAAAGGACTCTCGCCGCTTCCGCCCCGCTGTAACCAAGCGCAACCAGCGCCTCCATCGCTTCCTTTCGGACAATCTGCGTCGTCTCCGGGATTACATCGACGACATCCTCCGCCGTCTCATACGCATCCTCCAGATGAATCTTATCTTTCAGCTCTATAATCAACCTCTGTGCACTCTTTTTTCCGACGCCCGGCGCCTTTGAGATCGTTTTGATATCCTCACTCACCACGGCAAAGCGGATTTCATTCACAGAGAGCGCCGACAAGATAGCCAATGCCCCCTTAGGCCCGATACCGGAGACCCCCAACAGCAGCCGGAACATGGCCAGCTCATCCTGCGTGGAAAATCCGAAGAGGGAGAAGATATCTTCTCTCACATACAGATAAGTATATATTTTGACTTCCGCGTCTCTTCCCGGCAATTCCTCAAGAATCCGCGTCGGGACAGAGATCTGATACCCGACCCCGTTATTTTCTACGACAATAAAATCTTCCCGGACTTCCTCCAGGGTTCCCTTGATATATGCATACATAAATTACACGCCACTCTCTAAAAAATGAACTATTTCCATTATATACAAAACTCTTTTGTAATCCATCTAATCCAATAAATAACCTTCTTTATATGAACACTCCAGATAGCTCGGATTTTCATAATAAATGCCTGTCTTAAAATTTGAGATTTCATCACTGATAAATGATGTGAAAATATTTATCATCTCATCCACCTCTTGTCCCGGCTCAGCAAGGTCTTCAATTATAATTGTATACAGTTTTCCTATATCCATATAACCCGGAACAGAATATTTGCAATTTGTGATCGTGTCAAAATCTCCCTGATGAATCCCATACCTTTCTATCACTTCATCTCCGACCTGCTCAAAAGTCAGGCAATGATTGACAGATGCATCTTTTAATTGCTTAAGCACTCCCTCTTTTCCAAGCACTTTTACCACATCCCCACGCCGGTTTTTCGTTAGCCGTGACACATACTCGATAAGGGAGCACACATAAAAAAAATCATTTTTCTGTTCGTCAGTCATAGATTACCTCACTTACCTTAAACTCCAGACAATTCAATGCCGATAGTGTGTGAAAACTGATCTGATGAGTCGGATAGCGAAATTCCGCCAATGCCCAGAATTGCTTTCGGCTGATATTACCTGCAATAAAATCATTGACATAATTCCAAATCGTATCATTCGCCATAGGCCCTTCTACAATATCATAACCGTGCGTTTTTCCACTCCTGCACATTGCTATAAAATCCAGCCACTCATCTGACATTTTCTCAAATTTTAATACAGCAAGAGAAGCGTCCGGATTATAAATATAAGAATTCACAACAGGAGAACCGCTGCCCCTGTTAGCCCATCTCACTGCCTGCTCCAATATGCCCGTGCAGTAAAACCCCCACGAAAAATCTTTTGTATATCTGGATTTTCTGATTTCCGGAAATTGAACTATTTCTTTACTTGCATGATATAAAACCATTATATAATCACCTCTGACAAATAGCCCATCATTAAAACTCATCACTATGCAACCGCAATTAACAACATAGATTCATCCTCAGGCAAACCATAAAGCATGATAAACAAATGCCTCATTGTGCAATCACATCCAACTCCGACTCAACCTCCGATTCAATAACCTCCACCACTATCTTATTGGGCAAGCAGACAATCGTTTCATTTTTCACGGAAATCGCCGCTGTGTTTACACAAATCTGATCCGGGCAGTCGGCCTCTATCATATCTGCCTTTCCATCCTGGATCAACAGTGTGTTGGTCACTTCACCGTCAATCTCAATCGGAATCTCCTGATCCTGTTCCAGATCATAGACACCGTATTCCTCACCATCCACAGTGATTCGAACCTGATTTCCGGGATCTGCTCCCGCAGTCATGTAACGATACCCCAGCCAGCCAGCCAGGATAATGATAAATATAGCAATAAGGAAGATGATTTCCCTTTTCCCTGGTTTCTTTTCCATGGATACTCCCTAAAAAGCAGGTATACCGATTACTCGATATTGCGCATACCGCAATTGTTGCCAACATTTGCAATCAGCCCTAATCAGGCTGCATGTTTCTGACGCTTCGTATCGAAAAACTATGAGCAAATAATCCGGTTCATTTTCCGTATAACACAGGAACTCCGAACACGATATACTGATCGCTTAAATTCTCTAATGGAAGAACCACCTCATATCAGCCTCCCATAATAATAAAACCCCTTGCACTCCTCCAGCTTTACTTTCACTATCTTTCCGATCAGACTCTCATCCCCCGGCAAATGCACGACCGAATTGTTCCCCAGGCGCCCGGTCACCAGGCTCGCATCCTGATGATTGACACTCTCCACCAGCACATCCATCGTCTGTCCGGTTAAAGCGTCCGCTTTCTTCGCAGCAATCGTCTGTACCTCTTTTAAAAGCCGGTCAAACCACCGTTTCACCACGTCAGCCGGAACCTGATCCTCCATGGAAGCCGCCGGTGTCCCGGTTCGCTTCGAATAGATAAAAGTAAAGGCGCTGTCGTACTGCACCCGTCTCACCACATCCATCGTCTCCTCGAAATCTTCCTCCGTCTCACCGGGAAAACCGACGATGATATCCGTGGTCAGGGCAATATCCGGCATCGCAGTCCGGATCTTGTCCACCAGTTCCAGATAATGCTCCTTTGTGTAGCGCCGGTTCATGATTTTTAACAGGCGGCTGCTTCCGGACTGCAGCGGCAGATGCAAATGCCGGCAGATCTTTTTCGATTTTGCCATCACTTCAATCAGTTCATCGGAAAGATCTTTCGGATGAGAAGTCATAAAGCGGATACGCTCCAAACCCTCAATCTGGTCAATCTCTGACAAAAGCTGCGCAAAGGTTACCGGTTCGTCCAGATTTTTCCCGTAAGAGTTCACATTCTGTCCGAGAAGCATCACCTCAATCACGCCGTCCGCGACAAACCGCTTAATCTCGCTGATGATCTCCTCCGGCTTCCGGCTCCGCTCCCGCCCCCGGACATAGGGCACAATACAATAGCTGCAGAAATTATTGCAGCCAAACATAATATTGACACCGCTCTTAAACGGATATTTTCTCTCGTTCGGCAGCTGCTCCACAATCTGCGTCGTATCCTCCCAGATATCCACCACCATGGAAGACTGCTCATAAACCTGGGCTAAGAGCTCCGCAAATTTAAAAATATTGTGCGTGCCGAAGATAAGATCTACAAAAGGATAACTCTTCTTAATCTTCGCGACCACCTTCTCCTCCTGCATCATACAGCCGCAGAGAGCGATGATCATATGCGGGTTTTTTTTCTTATATCCATGCAGATACCCCAGTCTGCCGTAGACTTTATTATTGGCATTTTCCCGGACCGTGCAGGTGTTATAAATCACAAAGTCTGCGTCCTCCTCGGAGGCATGCTCCTCGTAGCCGATCACATGCAGGATACCGGTCAGCTTCTCAGCGTCACGGGCATTCATCTGACAGCCCATGTTGACCACACAGGCTTTTGGTGATCGCCCATTTTCCTGCTCAAAATTTTTCACCCATTTACGGCAGACGGCCATAAAATAATACTGCCGGTACGGCTCTTCCTCCGGCGGTGGAAGCATGAGGTCAATGCCCTCATAATCTATATCCTGTACATCAGTATCTCTAAAAAAGTCGTTCCAGTAATCCTGTATCTGGTTCTGGTCCCGGCAATCCATTCCGCTTGTTCCTCCATAAATCACATTTCCAGGTGAACCCCGGCATTTCTGGATTATAGCATATTTGGAAAAGGCAGACAAGTGCAGGCTGGGGAAAGTAGTTTATAAGTACTTTTTGCTGGGAGGGATGTGAAAGGAGACAGTCCTGTTTTTGATCGCCACGGTTGGCCTCTGCATGAGATATTGGGAGCTGATGTCCTGATATCACAGACAAATACCGGGGATACCCATCGGACGGCCAACCGGCCATGAATATCCCCGAAATAATGTTGGAATTTAGTATTACTTTGATATTTTTACGCTCTTTTTGCTACTCCAGGCAGAATAATACT
Organism: Clostridiales bacterium; assembly: GCA_021203005.1. GTDB lineage: Bacteria > Bacillota > Clostridia > Lachnospirales > Lachnospiraceae > Eubacterium_I. The sequence continues at coordinate 16,992 of JAJQCB010000017.1, forward strand.
TGGTACCGGAAACAGTCTTATAAGCTCTCACCCGTACATAATACTTCTTCCCTTTTTTTAGTTTCGATATTGTTTTGCTGACGGTCTTATAATTTTTTACCGTCACCGTTTTATAGCTGGAAAAGTTGCTTGACGTAGAATACTGGATCTGGTAACCGGTAGCCTTGCTGTTTTTGCCCCATTTGACCGTCATTTTCTTTGAACTGCTGTTTTTCAGGCTGGATATCGTCGGGCGGGTGACATAATATTTTGTTTTCACCGCAGACGCTGCACTCTTGGTCGAACCATAGTATGCGTAAACTTTATACTGGTACTTGGTCCCGTTAGTTTTTGCGCCTGTATCAGAATAACTGACAGTACTTCCGCTGGTGATCTTTTTCACCCTGGTATAGCTTCCACTGCCTGTCTTACGGTAAATGATATATCCGCTGGCCCCTGTGACCTTACTCCACTTAACCGTGATTCCCTTTGATGTATTTGTAAGGCTGGAAATCGTCGTCTTATTCAGTTTAACCTTGATCGTTATTGTTTTGCTGGCCGACTTATAATTGCTGTTGCCTGCCGCTTTGACAGTGATCTTTACTGTACCAGGTTTTTTTCCTGTCACAACACCTTTGCTGCTAACTGTTGCAATAGATGTATCTGAAGAACTATAAGTAATAGTTCCTTTCCCACTGGCAGTGATACTGGTGGTCTTACCCGCATAAATTGTACTAGGGTCAGCTGAAGCGGTGACTGTCTGGCTGGCCTTGTTGATGGTAAAATTCTTACTAACCGTACCCGCATAATTCCCTGTGCCATTTACGGTTACTGTAGCCGTACCAGCATTGGTGTTGCTGCTATAGGAGACAGTGTAATCCGTGCCGCTGGTCAGGATGGTGCCATCGGCATTCGTCACGGTGACGGTGGGCTTCTTTGCCGAACCGTTGTAGGTGTAACTGGTAGCAGAAAGGGTGACCGTACAGGTGGAGATGTCAGTAGTTTCCGTTACAGTGACCGCCAGCATCGCTGTAGCAGCTCCGTAATAATCTGTCTCATCTGCGGTGATGATGATAGTAGCTTTACCCGCAGCCACACCCGTTACCAGGCCGTTCCCATCCACTGTGGCTACGGTGGTATCATCGGATTCATAGCTCAGCGCGCCGTCTCCCGTGGTGCTGGCAGTAACCTGCGCGGTCTCGCCAACCAGGATCTTATAGGCGTCCAGGCTGGCCGTCACCGTCTGGGCACTTTTGGTGATGGTGAATGTCTTGCTTACCGTTCCCGAATAATCGCCACGGCCTTTGATGGTAGCCGTTGCTGTGCCGATCTCAACATTATCGGAATAAGACATGGTGTAATCCACATCTTCTTCCAACGTTACGCCGTTGTAAACCACTGTAGCCAGCGGCTTGATGGCTTCGCCGGTGTAGGCGAAGCTCTCCGCTTCCAGCGTGATGGAGGCGTCATTCAGGCTCTGGTTGGAAGTGCCGTAAGCGTAGGAAACCGCGCCGTCCACGGTCTCTCTGGGAATGTAAGTGAAAGTAACGCTGCCGTTTTCGTCAGCGTTGGCCTGGGCGATGTAGAGTAGGTTGTCCGCCGCCAGCAGGCTCCCGCTCTCAGCATCTTTAAGCACCAGCAGCACATAGGCTTCACCCGGCACCAATCCGGTGAACGAGGCTGTTTGGACATCGTCAGTGGAGGAGGTTTCGCCGGTGTAGGCCATCAGTGGAACAACTGTGCCGCCGCCAGACAACAGGAAGTCCAGAGACAGGTCACTACCCTTAGCAGCGGTTTTGGCAATTTCGGCTTCGGTTTCTGATTTATCCCCGGTTTCGTTGTCCGGCTTCGCTTCGGCGGCTGTGACGGACTCGGAGGACTCCTCCACAGAGGAGGCGCTGACAGCGTAGTTGTAGTGAATAGTGGCGGAAGTCAGGTAAGTATTTTCGTCGCCAATGCTGATAGCGGCCCAGTCATCCTCGGAGCTGGTGTAATAGACATCAGTCAGGCTTGTACAGTGAGAGAATGCATAATTGCCGATGGAAGTAACGCTGTCTGGTATCGTGATGCTGGTCAGTCTCGAGCACCAATAGAACGTATAACTGCCGATGGAAGTAACACCGTCTAGAATTGTCACATCGGTCAGTCTCGAGCAGCAATAGAACGTATAACTGCCGATGGAAGTAACACCGTCTGGAATTGTCACATCGGTCAGAGCCGAGCACTCATAGAACGCAAAACCACCAATAGATGTTACACTGTCTGGTATGTCAACACTGGCCAAGCTGGTGCACTTATAGAACGCAGAATCACCAATAGATGTTACACTGTCTGGTATGTCAACACTGGTCAGGCTTGTGCACCTATCGAACGCACAATCGCCAATAGATGTTACACTGTCTGGTATGTCAACACTGGTCAGGTTTGTACATCCAGAGAACATAAGCTCCCCTATGGAAGTAATGCCGTACGGGAAGACTATGCTGGTTAGGCTTGAACACGCTCTGAACGCATGATTGCCGATGGAGGTCACGCCACTGCCAATAGTCACATTGGCCAAATTTTCGCAGTAATAGAATGCATCACTGCCTATGGAGGTCACGCTGTCCGGGATGTCAACACTGGTCAGACTCGTACATTTATAGAACGCATAACTGCCAATAGATGCAACGCCACTTCCAATGTCTACGCTGGCCAATTCCGTGCAATTATAGAACGTTCTATCGCCGATGGAGGTTACACCGTCCGGAATATTCACACTGGTCAGGCTTGTGCAATTGTAAAACGCATATTCACCAATGGAGGTGACGTTGCTTCCGATATCCACGCTGGTCAATTCAGTGCAATTGTAGAATGCATATTCACCAATGACGGTTATGTCCGAAATATTCACACTACTGGATAAGCCCGTGCAATTATAGAACGCATATTTACTGATAGAAGTAACACCATCCGGAATATTCACACTGGTCAGACTCGTACAATTGTAGAACGCATATTCACCAATGGAGGTAACGCTGTCCGGGATGTCAACACTGGTCAGACTTGTGCAGCCCCGGAACAGAGAATAGCCGATGGAAGTAACACCGTCCGGGATATTCACGCTGGTCAGGCTCGTGCAACCGTAGAACACAGAACCGCCGATGGAGGTGACACTCTCCGGAATGTCAATACTGGTCAGACTCGTGCATTTATAGAACGCATAACTGCCAATAGAAGTAGCACTCTTACTGATGCTTACACTGGTTAGCCCTGTGCATCCGTAGAACATATAGCTGCTGATGGAAGATACACCATTGGGGATAGTCACGCTAACCAGGCTCTTGCAGTTATAGAACGCATAACTGCCGATAGATGTAACAATATCCGGGATGGTCACACTGGTCAAACCTGTGCAACCGTAAAACGCATAATCGCCGATGGAGGTAACATTTTCGCTGATCGACACAGAGGTGATAGAATCAATATAATCATACCAGGGCACACTGGATGCTTTGCTCCAATCCTTCATCGCCCCGGTGCCGGAAATGATGAGGGTACCGTTACTGCCCAACACCCAGGTTAAACTATCCCCGCAGGTGCCAGAGGCAACAGCTGTGGAACTGCCCTCATCTCCAGAACTGTCCCCGCTCCCAGTGCCACCATCTTCATCCTCATCGTCTTTAGAGTCGTCGGAGCCAGAATCAATTTCTGTATCCAAAATAGTGACAGTCAATGCCTTTTGGTTATCTTTCACGGTAAATGATGTTTCTTTTTTGCTGGTGCCGCTGCTTGCTGCAAGCGAATAGGTGCCGTTAGGAAGATAGAAACTTACCACACCGTCCCCATTGGTTTCCAGGCTTTCTTCCAGGCCGCTGCACGTTACGGCAGCCCCGCAGACCGGATCCCCTGAATAATTTTTCACCGTAATTGTACACAGATAGCTGATGTAGGGGCAGGTGGCGAAGAATCCCCATTCATCGTTATCCACCGAGTAGTAAAAATCGAAAAGCTTGTCGGAATAAGTCCAAATATTTGCGGTCGAAGTGACTTTTCCGTTCAGGAGGTCGATACTTGCAGATATGCTAAATTTCCCGGTAACTGTCCCGGCGTAGCATTGGGAACACGTGTGCACCTTGCTGCTTGATGAACTTGAAAGTGCCTGCTCCGCTTCCTGCATGGTAATTTCTGCTCCTGCTGTGCCTCCTATCCCAATCTTACTCATCTTCTCGTCTACCACTGTGACGTAACCATCCAGTTTCAAGCCAACGTACACGGTACCCTTATATGTTGCGTTGTAACTGGAAGATGGGCCGGAACACAGGCTGCAGATTTTTCCCTGATTGCTGTCGTAATATGCGCCCACAGATGAAGAAACGGCAAAACTGAATGTAATAGATGCAGAAAACGATACCTGGAAGGAAGGAGTCAGCTTGGCATATACTCCCGTCATAAGCGGTATACCAATCTCCGCCAGTGGAATGTCAACCAGATCCAGCTTCCCGGTCAAAGCTACATTCCCCTCCAGTTTAATGTCCAGTTTCACGGACACGTACTGGTAAGAAGTTGCTAAATACAGCTTTGTGTTTATAGCATAGCTAAATGTTACAGTTCCTTTTATCCCAAGTTTAAAGGTTTCAGTATCTGACTCATCCCCCATGCTCCATGACAAACTCTCAGAGTAAGTCGTTTCTTTGTCAATCGCAGAGGCTGAAACAGCACTCCCCAGATAAGTCACCCCATCCGCCGCATTGCTGGTATCTACTGTCGGGGCGCTTCCATCGCTGTCCGCTTCAATCTTCACATAATCGAACACATCCGAAAGGTCAGCGTCCTCATCCTCCGTGATGGTGACGGTGGTGCCATCTACGGTAACAGCCCCCACCTTGATGACTAAAATTGTGCCGTCCTCATATGTATAGGCAAGGGTATCCCCTGCCTGCATGCCTGTGAAAATCTCGTCAGCATTGGTGATGGTGTATGTGCCATCGCCGTTATCCGTTATGGTGACCTCACTGGAAACTTCGTCCACCATAATGGTATCTTCGCTGTAGACCAGAAAGTTAGTGGTGGTGTCGTCGTCCAGATTCACCACTTTTTCCTCATCAAAATCATCGGTGGTCTTGGCCAGGAACTCCTGCATCGTCTGGGTGTAAAGCTGGCTTGTGTACTCTGAACTTAATGGTTGATGGGTGTCCGTTTCCAATAGGAATGCCGCCACAAGGAAATAATCCGGTATGGTGCCTTCAATAGTGATTTCGCAGGCAGAGTCGTCGCTGCTTACTGTAGCGGTGCCAGAAGCCAGCATCTGTTCCGTGTCTTCATCATAAATAGCAACCACCACATCGGCTTCTATGGATGCCTCTGAAATATTATAAGTCACAGTGGCAGTAGAGCCATCTACTTCTACGTCGCAGATATAGTTTTCCTCCGCCTCCTGTTCTTCTTCTGATTCGCTCAGTGTATTCACAATCAGTGAGCCCACATCACTGGTGCTTTCTAAATCCAGTTGTGAGCTGTCTTCGACAGTGGTTGTGTCATTTTCTTCTTCCTCTGCTAATGCATCAACCGGAAGCAGGCCTGCACATAAAGTCAATATCAGAACCAGTGAAGCCAAACGTGCAAATAACTTTTTCAATTTCCTTTCCTCCCCTTATTGCTTTTACCAGTTTTTCTGTATTTTGACGAATGTGTAACATTCCGTATCTAAAAACACAAGAATATAATTC
>JAJQCB010000046.1 GCA_021203005.1 Clostridiales bacterium
AATAAAATCTTTTAGAATCTTTCAAGGTCATTTCATTGTTCAGTTATCAATGTCCTTGCCGCTCGTTTTCCGCGACAGCCAGATTATAATATCACGGCTGTTCTGGAATGTCAACAGCTTTTTTAACTTTTTTCTGCTCATTTTTTTGAGAAGAAAAACGGAGAAAGAGGGATTTGAACCCTCGCGCCGCGTGAACGACCTACACCCTTAGCAGGGGCGCCTCTTCAGCCACTTGAGTATTTCTCCGTACCTGATTGTAATGCGTGGTGACGCACTAATTAATATACTAAACTGCATGATTTTTGTCAAGGTCAATTTTACTATTTCCAATACAAAAATTTACAATATTATCTTCTGTTTTTATCAGTCAGATATATTTAGAATCGAATTATAGCTTTAATCCGGCAAGGGTTTCCATTTTAGATTTCGTCAGGCTATTAAATACTGCAACAATCCTTCCTACTGCGAGCATTGTAATGATAGTTCCGAGACCGATTCCAACCAGAAACTGTCCTCCCAGAATTCCAATGATAAATGTAATTCCTACATTACAGATATCAAATATATTTTTCACCAGTCCCATATTCTTACCGGAAAGTTCTCCTGCCAGATGAACAAACCCATCGCAGGGATTCGGAATCAGTCGCATATTTACAGACATAGAAACACCTATGCCGGTTAATATCACTGCAAATGTAAGAACCATCAGCTGCTGCCAGAAATGTTGAAGCGTAAAATCAAGGATACCGGAAAACAGATTCATAAAACGGGTAAATACAACGCTGAACGGTATTTGAAGCAAATCTATCCATCGTCTTTTTTTTCCGGCAATAAGCAATTCCAGACCGGTAACCAGACAATAATAAATAAATGTAATGTTTCCCACATTCAGATTGTTAATAGAAGCAATACTGTAAGGCACACTGATTAATGGAGATACCCCCAGGCCGGTTTTTGTATTCAAAGTGACGCCCAACGCCAATATAATGATTCCGACAGCATAAATGAAAATACGCCATCCCCATTGTCTCTTATCCCTTACAGTACTTTTTAATTGCTGTTTCATAGAGATTATTCCCCTTAGAATCAATCACAACAATAACAGGAAAATCTTTTACCTCTATTTTCCTAATTGCTTCTGCCCCGAGATCCTCATAACAGACAATCTCAGATTTTACGATACACTTTGACAAAAGAGCACCCGCTCCTCCGACTGCAGCGAAATAGACAGCACTATTGCGGATAATAGCATCAACAACCTCTTTCGTTCTTTTTCCTTTCCCTATCATCGCTTTCATACCGAGATCAAGCAGCGTCGGTGCATAGCGATCCATACGGCTTGCTGTAGTAGGACCTGCGGAACCGATTGGACGTCCCTCACGCGCAGGAGAAGGACCCATATAATAGATTGCAGCATCTTTCATATCGATAGGAAGTTTCTCATTTTTTTCCAGAACCTCCATCATTCTCTTGTGTGCCGCGTCCCGCGCCACATAAAGTGTTCCAGTAATATATACATAATCTCCTGCCAAAAGAGTTTCGGCTACCTCTGCTGTAATTGGCGTATTTATATACTTGTCCATCAATTATATTCACCTTTCTGTTTACTGTTAAAATTCAGGAAGCAAACGCTGATTTTAACATAATCATCTTCACAGAAAATAAATTTCTTTTATCGTTACACTAACCTTACCGCATGGCGATTCACATGACAGCAGATATTTACCGCCACAGGAAGCCCGGCGATATGGGTCGGATAGGTATTAATATTAACCGCAAGTGCTGTAGTTGTTCCCCCAAGTCCTCCCGGTCCAATACCGAGACCATTGATTTTTTTCAGCATCTCTTCTTCCAACTCTCTGACATAAGGAATAGAAGAATGTTCTTCTACATTCCGGGTCAGAGCCTTTTTAGCCAGAATTGCGCATTTTTCAAAGGTGCCGCCGATACCAACGCCGACTACCATCGGAGGGCAGGCGTTTGGTCCGGCATCCCTTACCGCAGTCAGAATCGCTTCTTTTACTCCCTCGATTCCATCCGCCGGCTTCAGCATAAAAATCCTGCTCATATTCTCACTGCCGAATCCTTTTGGAGCAACCGTGATTTTCACCTTATCCCCGGGTACAATTTCTGTATGAAGAATGGCAGGTGTGTTATCCTTCGTATTTTCCCGGATCAAAGGGTCTTTCACTACAGATTTTCGCAGATAACCGTCTGTATATCCGCGTCTCACTCCCTCATTAACCGCTTCCTCCAGATTTCCTCCAACAAAATGTACATCCTGTCCTACCTCCAGAAAAATCACTGTCATTCCGGTATCCTGGCAAATGGGAATCATTTCTTTCCCGGCAATCTGCAGATTCTCCTGAAGCTGTCCCAGAATCTGTTTTCCCAAAGGAGATTTTTCTGATTCAGTAGATTCTTTCAGAATTTTTTCCATATCAGGAGTCAGATAATGATTTGCCTCAATACACATTTCGCTGATATTTTCTGTTATTTTTTCTACATGTAACTCTCTCAGCATAACTTTCCCTCCAGATAAAATACCACCTGCATCAAACCTATCTTGCAGATACCTGGCATACGATAAGCATTCAAAGCCTGAAACCCCAAATAGCTACAATCAATACAGTAATCTGATCATAGCTATCGGGAAATCATTTAATTATTCATACAAAATATTACTTTTTCTCATCAATATCAGAATCTGCTGACAAATCCTCTGCATCATCTTCATTAAAATTTTCTTCTATATCATCAGACAGATTCTCTTCTTCGTTCTCCGAATCGGATATTTCCTCTTTCATCACCTTTGTAAAGCTGGCGACTTTCACATCTTCCGCCAGGCTGATTACCTTGACGCCGGAAGTAATCCTTCCAAAAACAGAAATATCGCTCACTTTCATGCGGATAATAATGCCCTCTGTCGTGATCATCATGATCTCGCTGTCATCATTGACTGCCTTGACGCCGACAATACAGCCTGTCTTTTCCGTAATCTTATAGCAGCGCACACCTTTTCCTCCGCGGTACTGCGGCGAAAATTCATCAATCCGGGTGCGTTTTCCGAGTCCGCGCTCTGATACAATCAGCAGATACTGTCCCTGCGCATCCAGCTGCATACCGACAACTTCATCCCCTTCGGAGAGGTTGATACCGATCACTCCCATGGATACACGGCCGGTGCGCCGCACATCTGTCTCATGGAAACGGATACACTGGCCAAGCCTGGTAATCAGGAAGATATCTTTCTGATCATCCGTAAATTTCACCTCAATCAGTTCATCATCCTCCCGCAGGACAATAGCTGTCAAACCTGTTTTTCTCACATTAGCATATTCCGACAGAGTCGTCTTTTTGACAATACCATTCTTTGTCGCCATAAACAGATACCAGTGATCCGCTTCATCGTAGTCGCGAATCGGGATCACAGCCGTGATTTTTTCTCCCGGTTCCATCTGAAGCAGATTAATGATCGCCGTTCCCCTGGATGTACGGCTCGCCTCCGGAATCTCGTAAGCTTTCATCCGATACACTTTTCCCGCATTTGTGAAAAACAGCAGATAATGGTGGGAGGTAGTGGTAAACAATTCCTCGATATAATCATCATCAATCGTATCCATTCCGCGGATACCTCTGCCGCCCCTGTGCTGCGCACGGAAATTGCTGATACTCATCCGTTTGATATAACCAAGCTTTGTCATGGCAATCACTGTGTTAGTCACAGGGATCATATCCTCCATGGAAATATCATATTCATCAAAACCTATGGAAGTGCGGCGGTCATCCCCGTATTTTTCCGCGATTACGGATATTTCTTCCTTAATCACACCGAGAAGTTTTTTCTCATCTGCAAGGATTTCCTTTAATTCAGCGATCCTGGCCATCAGATCACGGTATTCACTCTCCAGTTTTTCCCGTTCCAGGCCGGTGAGAGCACGGAGACGCATATCGACAATTGCCTGCGCCTGCGCATCGGAGAGCGCAAAGCGCTCCATCAGCTTTTCCTTCGCTTCCGGCGTATTCTTGCTTCCGCGGATAATGGAAATCACTTCATCAATGTGATCCAGCGCAATCAGCAATCCCTGTAAAATATGAGCACGCTCTTCCGCTTTGTTCAACTCATATTTTGTTCTGCGAGTAACCACATCCTCCTGGTGGAGCAGATAATACTTCAGCATATCAGCCAGATTTAAAACTTTCGGCTGATTATTTACCAGAGCCAGCATGATCACACCAAACGTATCCTGCAGCTGCGTATGCTTAAAGAGCTGATTTAACAGCACATTGGGATTTACATCCTTTCGCAGTTCAATGCAGATCCTCATACCCTGTCGGTCGGATTCATCCCTCAGATCTGTGATACCGTCAATTCTTTTTTCTTTTACCAGATCCGCGATTTTCTCAATCAGGCGGGCTTTATTTACCATATAGGGAAGCTCCGTCACAACGATCCGGTTTTTCCCATTTTGCATCGGCTCAATGTCAGTCACAGCGCGGACGCGGATTTTGCCGCGTCCGGTGCGGTAAGCCTCCTCGATGCCGGCTGTCCCCAGAATCATACCTCCGGTCGGAAAATCCGGACCTTTGACAATCTCCAGAACTTCCTCAATTGTAGTATCTCTGTCTTCCTCCACGCGGTTATCAATCATTTTTACCACAGCGGCGATGGTTTCTCTCAGATTATGGGGAGGAATATTCGTCGCCATGCCGACAGCGATGCCGGTAGTGCCGTTAACCAGAAGATTCGGATAGTGGGAAGGAAGAACCACAGGCTCTTTCTCCGTCTCATCGAAGTTCGGCATAAAGTCAACGGTATTTTTGTTGATATCCGCCAGCATTTCCATAGAAATCCTGCTGAGACGCGCCTCTGTGTAACGCATCGCGGCAGCTCCGTCACCATCAACAGAACCAAAATTGCCGTGTCCGTCTACCAGCGGATAGCGGGTAGACCACTCCTGCGCCATATTGACCAATGCACCGTAGATAGAACTGTCTCCGTGGGGATGGTATTTACCCATGGTATCACCGACAATACGCGCACATTTACGGTGCGGTTTGTCTGGACCATTATTTAACTCAATCATAGAATAGAGAACTCTTCTCTGCACAGGCTTTAAGCCATCCCTCACATCCGGAAGCGCTCTGGCCGCGATGACGCTCATGGCGTAATCAATATAAGAACTCTCCATTGTTTTCTTCAGATCAACGTCATGAATCTGGTCAAAAATTTTATCATCCATATTTCTTTCCCCATGTTTTTCTATTTACGTAACTTCAAATTTACATCATCATACGCACTTCACAGCAAATGCGAAGCGCTATCCAGAATAATTACCATCAAATGTCCAGGTTGGAAACATACTTCGCGTTTTCTTCAATAAATTCTCTTCGCGGCTCCACCTTATCTCCCATCAATGTAGTAAAAGTGAGGTCAATCTCTGCCGACTGTGTATCATCCATCGTAACCCGGCGTAGAATTCTCTTTTCCGGATCCATGGTGGTCTCCCAGAGCTGTTCCGCATCCATCTCTCCCAGACCTTTATAGCGCTGGATTTTGTTGTTAGAATCGCGTCCCACCTCTGTCAGAATCTGGTTGAGCTGCTCATCACTGTAGGCATACCAGATTTTTTTATTTTTCTCCAGCTTATAAAGCGGAGGCTGCGCCAGATATACATAACCCTGTTTGATCAACTCCGGCATAAACCGGTAAATAAAAGTGAGCATCAGCGTACTGATATGTGCACCATCCACATCGGCATCAGTCATGATAATAATCTTATGATAACGGAGCTTTGTGATATCAAAATCCTCATGGATTCCCGTTCCGAACGCCGTAATCATCGCTTTGATTTCCGCATTTCCGTAAATCCGGTCTAAGCGTGCTTTTTCTACATTCAGAATCTTACCGCGGAGGGGAAGAATGGCCTGGGTCGCCCGGCTTCGCGCCGTCTTGGCGGAACCGCCGGCAGAATCTCCCTCAACGATAAAAATCTCACAGTTCCGCGGATCCTTGTCCGAACAGTCAGCAAGCTTTCCGGGCAGAGACATTCCCTCCAGAGCAGTCTTTCTCCGGGTCAGCTCCCTGGCTTTTCTGGCCGCCTCCCTGGCGCGCTGCGCCAGAAGCGATTTTTCACAGATGGTTTTTGCCACTGTGGGATTCTGCTCCAGATAGTATGTCAGCTGCTCACTGACCACACTGTCAACAGCACCTCTCGCCTTGCTGTTTCCCAGCTTCTGTTTGGTCTGTCCCTCAAACTGAGGTTCAGAAATCTTGACACTGATAATTGCAGTCAATCCTTCCCGGATATCTTCCCCGGAAAGTCCTGCCTCCGTATCTTTAATCAGTTTGTTATTTTTCGCATAAGCATTGAATGTCTTTGTCAGCGCATTGCGGAAGCCCGACATATGAGTGCCGCCCTCCGGCGTAGTAATATTATTGACAAAACTGAATGTAGACTCGTTGTAGGAATCATTGTGCTGCATTGCCACTTCCACATAAACGTTATCTTTCTCGCCCTCACAGTAAATCACATCATCATAGAGGGATTCCTTGCTGTGATTTAAATACTGCACAAATTCGCGGATGCCGCCCTCATAGTGGAATACTTCCTGTCTCTCCTGCTCCTCCCTCTGATCAGTCAGAATGATTTTCAACCCTTTTGTTAGAAAGGCCATTTCCCGGAGACGCTGCCTTAATACATCATAATCAAATACAGTTTCCTCAAAAATAGTGTCGTCCGGCTCAAACGTGACTTTTGAACCGGTCTTTTCTTTTTCACATTCGCCGACAATCTTAAGATCATACATGGTATGGCCGCGCTCATATCTCTGCTGATAGATATGGCCGTCCCTGCATACCTGCACCTCCAGCCAGTTCGAGAGAGCATTTACCACAGAAGCTCCCACACCGTGAAGTCCCCCGGAAACCTTATATCCGCCGCCGCCGAACTTTCCGCCGGCATGAAGAACCGTAAACACAACCTCCACCGCCGGCTTTCCCGCTTTGTGGTTGATATCTACCGGAATTCCGCGGCCATTGTCAATAACAGTAACTGTATTATTCTGGTTTATGATTACTTCTATCTCGGTGCAAAATCCTGCAAGCGCTTCGTCCACAGCGTTATCTACAATCTCATATACCAGGTGGTGAAGACCTCTGGAAGAGGTGCTGCCGATATACATACCCGGCCTCTTCCGGACCGCCTCCAGTCCCTCCAGAATCTGAATCTGATCTCCGCCATACTCCGTATTAATCTCTGTACCCATCTAAATCCTCCTGACTCTATCTCATCTCTGCCAGTCCGCTTTATCCAAAGCATTTTCAAACAGAATAATTACATCTCTTTTTACTATTTCATTTTTCCGGGTTAACCTGATCACAACATGTTCCGTTTTCTATATAAAAAATCCGGTTAATCTGAAAGCGGTTTTTCACAAAATCATCCAGTCCCGTGCAGGTTATCATCGTCTGCACATCCCCGATGCTGTTTAATAGATAATTCTGCCGTTTGCTGTCCAGTTCCGACAACACATCATCCAGAAGCAACACAGGCGTATCGTGAATCACTCTCTTCACAAATGCAATCTCCGCCAGCTTCAAAGAAAGAGCGGAGGTTCTCTGCTGTCCCTGGGATCCGTACCTTCGGATATCCGTGCCGTTAATGTAAAAGCAGATATCATCCCGGTGAGGTCCGCAGGAAGTCATGCCGGTTCTCTTATCCCTTTCTCTGGATTTTTCCAGAATATCCGGCAAATGTTCGGCATCGCATCCCGGTTCATACTTCAGCACAAGGCTTTCCTTTCCTCCGGAAATTCTGCTATGTATCACAGAAGTCAGTTCATTCAGATCTCTGATAAAATTTCTTCTCTGATCTGCTACCTTTTTTCCATAAAAAGCGAGCTGCTCATCCCATACAGGAAGCGTTTCTTCCAGATCAGGTCTATAATACAAATCCTTTAATAACTGGTTTCTCTGCTTCAGGACGCGGTTATAATGAGCCAGATCGTCCATATAAATCCGGTCAATCTGTCCCATCTCCATATCCATAAATCTTCGTCTGCGGGATGGTCCGTCCTTGATGATATTCAGATCTTCAGGAGAAAAAAACACAATATTCAACATACCGAAAAGTTCCCCTGCTCTCCGAATCGGAATTCTGTCTATCGCTATCCCCTTAGCGCTGTTCTTCTTTAAATGAATATCAATCTGACGCTCATTACCATCCTTTTCCACAATGGTGCGGATATGGGACTCCTCTTCCCCAAACCGTATCATTTCTCTGTCATAACTGCCCCGGTGAGACTTCGTGGTTGCACTCACGTAAAGAGATTCCAGAATGTTTGTCTTCCCCTGGGCATTATCCCCATAGAGAATATTCGTCCTCTTATCAAAAGAAATATGCAGATCACTATAATTTCTGTAGTTTTTCAATTCCAATGATTTGATGATCATGCGCCGATTTGAAAACTCTCCCCATCGTAAGTGACTACATCTCCCGCTACCAGCTTTCTTCCCCGGCGGGTATCCCTCTCGCCATTTACCTCCACCTGGCCATCCTGTATCACATATTTCGCATCCACTCCGGAAGCGACCAGCCCTGCCAGTTTCAAAGCCTGCCCCAGTTTGATATAATCGTCTTTTATTTTAATTATTTCCATAATCTGTCATTTTACCTTCTTATATTTTTCCGATATCCGCATCGCATTGTACTTCCAACGCCTTTCCTGAAAGTTTTGCCCGACCGGTTACTGCTTATTTATACCGTTGCAGCATTAAAGTTTACCGGAAGAATAAGATAAATATAAGTCTCATCGTCATCCTTGATAAAACAAGGCGCCTTCGGGTTCACCATATAAAGTGTAATTTCCTCATCGTCAATGACACGGAGAGCATCCATGAAAAACTTCGGGTTAAAGCCAATCATGATATCCTTTCCCTCTTTCTTTATCTCAATCTCCTCATTCATAGAACCGATGAAGGAATTGATTTTTAACTCTATAGTCCCGTCTGTGATATTCATGATAATCGGCTTTTTATCTCCCTCGCGCACCAGAAGCGTCGCACGGTCAATACAGTTTAAAAATTCTCTCTTATTAATTGTAAATCTCGTCTCATAATCGGAGGAAAGCATCTGGTCAATATGAAAATATTCGCCCTCAATCAGTCTGGAAACCACCTTTGTCTGATCAAATTCAAATAAAATGTGATTCTGCGTAAAGAAGATATCCACCATATCCTCCGCCTCGCCTGATAAAATCTTGCTGATTTCCTGCAGAGTCTTTCCAGGCACCACTACCTTGCGCGAAGAATAATTTTCTTTCAGTTCTATATTGCGAATGGATATACGGTGTCCGTCCAGTGATACTACGCGAAGTCTGTTTTCCTGAATTTCAAATAGTTCACCGGTCATCATCTTGTTATTATCGTTATCTGCTGTTGAAAAAATGGTCTGCCGCACGACATCTTTTAACGTATACTGGGAGATAGACATACTCTCATTTTTCTCAATGTAAGGAAGATAAGAAAAATCATCTCCGGATTTGCCGACAATATGAAACTCAGCTTTTTCACAGGTAATAGATGTGTGGAATGAGGAATCGGATTCAATCACAACATCATTATCCGGAAGCTTGCGTACAATCTCCGAAAATACTTTCGCATCCAGCGCGATCACACCTCTCTCCTCAATCCTTCCGTCAATGATTGTCTCAATACCTAACTCCATGTCATTGGCCGTCAGCTTAATCTCACTGGAAGATGCATCAACCAAAATACATTCCAGAACAGACATTGTTGTCTTGGAAGGAACTGCCTTTAAGACGATATTAACTCCCTTTGCCAGGTTGGATTTGGAACATATAATTTTCATGTGAATAACTCCTTTCCATGATGAACTCGCGCGCAGCGTATAAATATAATTATTAATTTTCGAAGTCTTAGTATTAGAGGATGTGAATAAGTGGAAAACCCTTACAAACCCTCTGAAAATCTATCTTTTTCCAGAAAAGTTTTCCATTTTTTCAGTGGATTTTCTGATGAAAAAATGGAAAACTTTTCTTCGTCTGTGGATGATTCCGGTGAGAAAAAGATATACCGAAAATCATATATTTCTGATTTCACAAAGTATCCACAGCAGGGTGAGCTATTTCAACATCCTCATCCACAGATTATGAACATATTCATCCACAATCCGTTCAGAATAGATATATAATAAGGAAGAAACTCGTTTGGTCCGATCAGTTCGGGTTGATTTTCTTGCGGACTGTCTCTACTGTCTGTTTAAAGGCAGAATCGGAACTGATCTCGTCGGTCACCTTGTTGATGCCATGGATGACTGTGGAGTGATCGCGTCCTCCCAGAATCTGTCCGATGGAATCAAGAGACAGATCAGTCATGTTCTTGCAGAGGTACATGGCAACCTGGCGGGGCTTTGCAACATCACTGCTTCTGGATTTTGACATAATCTGATCCACGGTAATGCCGAAATGCTCCGATACTACTTCCACGATGAGCTGCGGTGTGATTTCCCGGGGTTTATCCGGAGAAATGATATTCTGCAGCTCGTTGACAGCGATATCCAGTGTGATCTCTTTCTGTACCAGGTTGGAGTAGGCAATTAGTTTGTTTAAAGCACCCTCCAATTCCCGGATGTTGGATTTGATATTGATGGCTATGTAATTTAAAATATCATCACTCAGAGAAATACCGTCGAGTTCTTCTTTTTTGCGGAGAATCGCCATGCGCGTCTCATAATCGGGAGATCCGATATCAGCCAGGAGACCCCATTCAAAGCGGGAGCGGATGCGTTCCTCCAGTGTCTCCATCTCTTTTGGAGGACGGTCACTGGATATGATAATCTGTTTTTTTGATACATGAAGCTCGTTGAAGGTATGGAAAAATTCCTCCTGCGTACTCTCTTTTCCGATGATAAACTGTACATCGTCGATGAGAAGAACATCGATATTGCGGTATTTTTCACGAAACTTTGTCATCGTCATGTTGTTCGCGTTCCGGATGGCCTCGATCAGCTCATTGGTAAATGTCTCAGAGGAGACATAGAGAACCTTCAGTTCCGGGTGATTTTTCTGGATAAAATGCGCGATGGAATGCATCAGATGCGTCTTGCCCAGTCCCACCCCTCCGTAAATAAAAAGAGGATTATATACTTCGCCCGGTGACTCGGCCACTGCCAGGGAGGCGGAGTGCGCAAACCGGTTGTTGTTGCCTACGACAAAGGTGTCAAACGTATAGTAAGGGTTGAGGTTGGACTTTTCCGCTTCCTCTGTCGTGGGAACTTTGCGTGTACGGGGCATAAAAATCTTCTTTGCCTCATCCGGAAGGATGAATTCAATCTCATACTCCATACCGGTGATTTCTGCGATGGCTACCTTGAGAGGAAGATAGTACTTCTTCTTGATATAGGTGAGACCGATCTGCTCGCTGGACACTAAAATATAAACGCGGTTGCCGTCAACGGCGTAGATTTCCAGGGGTTTCAGCCATGTAGTGAAAGAAACATCGGTAAGCTCATGCTCTTCCTTTACCTTTAAAAGTATCTCATTCCATTTCTGCTCAAGTAGTTCCATTTTTTTCTCCGTTCTTTATCTTGTATTGTTCTGTGAATGATGATCTGTCAAGTTTCTTTACAAAACAATACATAGCGGTATAATCCGCTAATAACCTAACTTATATAATAACTCAAGTGGGATATATTTTCAATGAAAAATCGCTTTTCATATTTTTTATATTTGTCTTGACTAAAATAATGATTTTTATTATAATCGGTCATGATGCAATAAAGAAGATGGGAGGTGTATCCGCAATGAAAATGACTTATCAGCCCAAAACGAAGCAGAGAGCAAGAGTTCACGGTTTTCGTAAAAGAATGAGCACTGCCGGCGGAAGAAAAGTATTGGCCGCCAGAAGAGCAAAGGGAAGAAAAAAATTAACAGCTTAGGCTGAAATGAAATGATTAGGCCACATTTAATTGTGGTCTTTTATTTTTCTTTTTGTTCCAGACAGAATATCGGGGTTTTTAGTATGCAGTTTTCAGAATCGTTGAAAAAGACGAGGGACTTTCAGTATGTTTACAGGAGAGGAAAGTCCCGTGCAAACAGATTATTGGTGATGTATGTGCTGAAAAATGATACAGAGAGAAACCGGTTTGGTATTTCAGTCAGTAAAAAAGTGGGCAACAGTGTGGTGAGACATCACATTACCAGATTATTGAGAGAAAGTTACAGGCTGCACGAAGAGATGTTTCATAGTGGTTGGGACATCGTAGTCATCGCAAGGGCAGGCGCCAGGGAAGCATCATATCAGGAAATAGAATCCGCATTGCTGCACTTGGGAAATCTTCAACATATTATCATAAAATCCAGTGAATCTGCATGATTGATGATGGAAAAGTGGAATCGTTATTAAGATATATTTAACCAGGAAAAGAAGATGGAATCAGATTGAAAAAATTATTGATTTTTCTTATAAAATTTTACCGTAAATATATTTCTCCGACGCGGACATGTAAGTGTCCCTACTATCCTACCTGCTCGACTTACGGGCTGCAGGCGGTGGAAAAGTATGGAGCTTTGAAAGGAGGAGCTCTGGCTGCATGGAGGATACTTCGGTGCAATCCTTTTTCAAAAGGAGGATACGATCCGGTTCCGTAATGTACTTTCATTAGGATTTATATTTATGAGAGTATATCATAGAAATTCAGGAGGAAAAAAATGGATTCCTTATTTCTTTTAACACAGAACAGTAACGCCATTATGGGTCCGATAGCGAAGGTGCTCGGTTATATTATGAATGGCATTTATGTCATTTTGGATGATGTTTTTAATATTCAGAATATTGCATTGACAATTATCATTTTTACATTGGTGGTATATCTTTGCATGATGCCGCTTACATACAGGCAGCAGAAGTTTTCAAAAATGTCTCAGGTGATGAATCCTGAGATTCAGGCAATTCAAAAGAAGTATAAGGGAAGAAAAGATCAGGCGTCTGTCCAGGCAATGAATGAGGAGACGCAGGCTGTATATGCAAAATACGGCGTCAGTCCATCGGGGAGCTGTGTATTTATGGTGATTCAGCTTCTGATTTTGTTTCCTTTATATCGTGTTATTTATAATGTACCGGCTTATGTAACGAGGGTAAAAGAATCGTTTGCCGATGTGGTGACCGGTATCATGAATACCAGCGGTTATCAGGATACGATGACAGATTTTTATTCCACGATATCCGCAAATAACTCTGTGATGAAGAATATCAGCCTGAATTTTGACGGCACAACGACGGAAGCATATGATTCTATCATTGATGTGCTTTATAAATGTACGTCCGGCAACTGGAGCCTGCTGGCGGAGAAGTTCAGCGGCATTTCCGATATTATTACATCGACACAGGCTACGGTGGAGCATTTTAATAATTTTCTGGGTGCAAGTATTGTATACTCCCCCAGAACACTGATTTCCACCGGATTTCAGGAGAAACAGTATATTCTTATTCTTATCGCAATTCTGATTCCTGCTATTTCCGCTGCTTCACAGTTCTTAAGTATGAAGCTGGTACCTCAGCAGCAGGATAACGGCGGGCAGCAGGAAGCCATGGCCTCCCAGATGAAGATGATGAATTATTTTATGCCGATTTACTCTCTGTTTATCGTGTTTTTCCTTCCGGTCGGCGTCGGCATTTACTGGATTGCAGGTGCAGTGATTCGTGTGGTGCAGCAGGTTATATTTAACAGACATTTTGACCGTATGGATCTGGCTGAGGTTGTAAAGAAAAATCAGAAAAAGGCGGAAGCAAAAGCCAAAGCCAGAGCGGAGAAGAAAGGTGTTTCCGGCCAGACAATTTCTAATGCAGCCAGTATCAATACCAGACAGATTGACGCGAAAAAACGTAAGACAATGGCGGAAAAAGCTTCCTCCGCATCCAAATCTTCCTATAATGAGGGAACACAGAAGAAGTACAAAGAGGGAAGTATGGCAGCACGCGCAAACAAAGTGAGAGAATATAACGAAAAAAATTCAAGATAGGAGGTATGGTGTAGTATGGATTTCATAGAAGTTACAGCGAAGACGGTAGAAGACGCCGTTACAGATGCTCTGGTTCAGCTTGGAGTGACCAGTGATCAGCTTGAGTACGAAGTGATTGAAAAGGGAAGTACCGGATTTTTGGGATTTAACAGTAAGCCTGCAATTATCAAAGCTCGGAAAAAATATACCTCAGAGGATTATATCCGTGAATTTTTAGAAAAAGTATTTGATGCAATGGATATGAAAGTGGAGATTATCATTACCGCTTCAGAAGAGGAGAATGTGTTTGATGTCGAACTCAAAGGTGATAATATGGGTGTTCTGATCGGAAAGAGAGGACAGACTCTTGATTCTCTTCAGTATCTGACTAATCTTGCAATAAATAAGAATCTGGATACTTATATTAAGGTTAAGCTTGATACGGAGGATTATCGCAAACGGAGACAGGAAACGCTGGAAAATCTGGCAAAAAATATTGCATACAAGGTAAAGAGATCCAGCAAACCGGTTGCTTTAGCGCCGATGAATCCGTTTGAGAGAAGAGTGATTCATTCTGCACTGCAGAATGACCGCTATGTGACGACTCATAGCGAGGGTGAAAATCCTTACCGCCATGTGGTAGTCACGCCGAAGAAGGATGAAAGGTATAACAAGGATTCCCGTTACCATAAAGATTCTCGTTATCGCAAAGATTCCCGGTATGGAAAGAAACAGGATGCAGAAGAATAAAATCTTTAAAAAGTTCCGGGAAACCGGAACTTTTTTCCTATGTTAAGGAGGAACGCGTATGCAGACAGATACGATTGCCGCTATTGCGACAGCGATGTCAAATTCCGGTATTGGCATTATCCGGATCAGCGGGGAGGAAGCACTGGCGGTTGCCGATCGAATGTTTACGCCGAAACAGGGGAATAAAAGAGTCTCCGAGATGACTTCTCATACCATTCATTATGGATATATCAGGGATGGAGAGGAAATCATTGACGAAGTTTTGCTTTTAATTATGAGAGCACCCCGGACCTATACGAGGGAGGACGTTATAGAAATCGACTGTCACGGCGGAATCCTGGTGATGAAACGAATTCTGGAGACTGCTTTTCGCTGCGGTGCGCGGCCGGCGGAACCGGGAGAGTTTACGAAACGCGCCTTTTTAACCGGAAGAATTGATTTATCGCAGGCGGAATCTGTGATTGATGTGATTAATGCAAAAAGTGATCTGGCTTTGAAAAGTTCAGTAAGCCAGCTTCGCGGTTCGGTATCAGAAAAAATAAGAGAAATCCGTGATAGTATTCTGCATGAACTTGCGTTTATTGAGTCTGCATTGGACGATCCGGAACATTATACCCTGGAGGGGTATTATGATCAGCTGGGTGATATAATAGGGAAAAATATGGAGAATGTCCATAAGCTTTTAGTTTCCACGGATAACGGAAAAATGCTGAAAGAGGGAATCCGCACAGTGATTGCCGGTAAGCCGAATGCCGGGAAATCCTCACTTTTAAATGTGCTTGTGGGTGAAGACCGCGCTATCGTAACTGAGGTAGCCGGTACAACCAGAGATATCCTGGAGGAGCAGATACAGATTGGAGGAGTCGGTCTGCAGGTAATCGATACTGCCGGTATCCGTGACACGGAAGATGTTGTGGAAAAAATCGGTGTTTCACGCTCAAAGGAATACATCACAAAAGCAGATCTGGTCATCTATGTGGTTGATTCTTCTACGGAAATGGATGAGAATGACCGCATGATCATTGATTCTATCCGTGGGAAAAAAACAATCGTGCTTTTAAATAAATCAGATCTGAAAAGCAGAACTACAGAAGAAAATATTCGAACATATCTGGATGCTCCGGTGATTGCAGTGTCTGCAAAGGAGAGACAGGGAATAGATGAGTTGGAACAGCTGATAACCGAGATATTTTTTAACGGAGCTATTTCTTTTAATGACGAAATTTATATCACCAATGCAAGGCAAAAGCATGCACTTGCAGAGGCAGAGGAGAGTCTGAAAATGGTAATTCACAGTATGGAAGATGGAATGCCGGAGGATTTTCTGACAATTGATATGATGAGTGCTTATGAGGAATTGGGAAAAGTAATAGGGGAATCCGTGGGGGAGGATCTGGTGGATAAAATTTTCTCAGAATTCTGTATGGGAAAGTGATTGGAAAAATTTGCTTCTTGGATTTGTTTCACAGATTGATTCTTGTATTATTATATTGCTTATATTTGTAGTAGGAAGAGAAGAATATGGCGAAATTGAGAGAAAATTATGATATTTGTGTGGTAGGCGCCGGGCATGCGGGCTGTGAGGCTGCGCTTGCCTGTGCCCGGCTGGGTCTCGAGACTATTTTATTTACTATTAGCATTGAGAGTGTGGCTATGATGCCCTGCAATCCTAACATAGGGGGAAGTTCAAAAGGACATCTGGTCCGGGAGATTGATGCTCTTGGCGGCGAGATGGGTGTTAATATTGATCATACATTTATTCAGTCAAAGATGTTAAATAAGTCAAAAGGCCCAGCTGTTCATTCTCTTCGTGCGCAGGCAGATAAGGTAGAATATACTATGCGGATGAGGGAAGTTCTGCAAAATACGGATCATCTCATACTCCGCCAGGCGGAGGTTTCGGAGCTTATCGTAGAAAATCATGAGATACGGGGTGTCCGCACGTTTTCCGGAGCAGAGTATTATTCTCAAGCCGTTGTGCTCTGTACCGGCACCTATCTGAAAGCGAGATGTCTGTATGGTGATGTAATTAATTATACTGGACCAAATGGTCTGCAGGCTGCTAATCATCTGACAGATTCTTTGATTGAAAACGGCGTAGAAATGTATCGGTATAAAACGGGAACTCCTGCTCGAATTGACCGCCGTTCCATTGATTTTTCCAGGATGCAGGAACAGTTTGGTGATGAGAGAGTCGTTCCCTTTTCCTTTATGACAGATCCGGATAGTGTGCAGATTGATCAGGCAAGCTGCTGGCTGACTTATACAAATGAAAAGACACATGATATTATCCGGGCAAATCTGGACCGCTCTCCTCTTTTTTCAGGTACAATTGAGGGAACAGGACCCCGTTATTGTCCGTCAATTGAGGATAAAGTGGTAAAATTTTCAGACAAAGACCGTCATCAGCTGTTTATTGAACCGGAGGGGAATCATACCAGTGAAATGTATATCAGCGGAATGTCCAGTTCTTTGCCTGAGGATGTTCAATATGATATGATCCACACGGTTCCCGGTCTGGAACATGCGGTCGTTGTGCGCAATGCTTATGCGATTGAATATGATTGTATTAATCCGCAGCAACTCTATCCATCGCTCGAATTCAAAGCGATATCAGGATTGTTCAGTGGAGGTCAGTTTAATGGAAGCTCCGGATATGAAGAGGCGGCAGCACAGGGATTGATAGCCGGAATCAATGCTGCCAGAAAAGTGCAGGGAAAGGAACCCCTGATTCTGGATCGCTCGGAGGCTTATATCGGAGTTCTCATTGACGATCTTGTGACAAAAGAGAATCACGAGCCTTACCGGATGATGACTTCCAGAGCAGAATACCGTCTTCTTCTTCGACAGGATAATGCGGATCTGCGTCTGACAAAGAAAGGTTATGAGATTGGCCTGATTTCAAAAGAGCGGTATGACTCAGTGGTAAAGAAAGAGCAGTTGATCCGGGAGGAATTAAAGAGGGTTAGTAAGATCAATATAGGCGCTACGCAGAATGTACAGGAATTGCTGGAATTATATGGCAGTCAGACATTGAGCAGTGGTATTACGCTTTCGGAATTAATTCGGCGCCCGGAACTGAATTATGATTTGCTTGCTCCTATTGACCCGGAAAGACCGGATCTTCCGGCTGATGTGCGGGAACAGGTTAATATCAATATCAAATATGACGGGTACATCCGCCGCCAGGAAAAACAGGTGAAAGAATTTAAAAGGCTCGAAAATAAGATGCTTCCTCAGAAATTTGATTATAAGGAGATCAGCGGCCTGCGTCTTGAGGCGCAGCAGAAATTAACTCAGATTCAGCCTGTTTCAATTGGCCAGGCTTCCCGTATTTCCGGTGTTTCTCCCGCGGATATTTCGGTTTTGCTGGTGTATCTGGAGCAGATGAGGAGAAAAAAAGTATAAAATACAGATAATGAAAGGTTTATTATGGATATCAGTTCCGGTTTAACAAAATTCAAGTCAGGTCTTCAGGAAATGGGGATTGATCTCACAGAGGAGCAGATTCATCAGTTTTTACAATATTATGATTTACTGATTGAACGAAATAAGGTTATGAATCTGACTGCAATCACAGAATTTGATGAGGTTGTGGAAAAGCATTTTCTTGACAGTCTGAGTCTTGTGAAGATTATTCCGGATTTATCGGATCAGACTGTCCTTGACATGGGAACCGGAGCCGGTTTTCCAGGAATTCCATTGAAAATAGTTTTTCCGCGTTTAAATTTTGTTCTCGCAGATTCATTAAATAAGAGAGTGAAATTTCTATCGGAAGTGATAGACGAATTGAGGCTGAGTGATATCAAAGCGGTACATGGGCGTGCTGAGGATCTGGCCAGAAATCCGGAATATCGGCAGAAGTTCGATTTATGTGTTTCAAGAGCTGTTGCTAATTTGTCATCTCTTTCTGAGTATTGCCTGCCGTTTGTTAAGAAGAATGGTTTCTTTGTTTCTTATAAGTCTGCGGAAGTAGAGCAGGAATTGGCTGATGCGAAGAAAGCAGTCTTTCTTCTTGGAGGAAAAACTGAGCAGGTGTTGAAATTTCATTTACCGTTGTCAGATTATAACAGATCTCTGATATTAATTAAAAAAGAAAGGGATACGCCAAAAGCCTATCCCCGAAAAGCTGGTACGCCTGCAAAAAATCCACTATAATAATATAGTGGATTTTGCTTTTACAGTAGAATCTGCAGCAATTCTACGAACTTTTCCGGTGATTCCATTTGCGGAAGATAACTTGTATTTGAAATATAAGCTTCTTCTATGGAAGAATTGTGTGCGCAGTATTCATCTATAATATCGTGAATAAAAGGTTGCTCTCTGCCACCAATCAGACAGATGCTGTTATTTATCTTTTCAATAGCCGGAATGATATTTATATTGGTATAACAGCTTTTTATACTTGCATACAGATATTTTCCATGGCTGTGTGATGTTTTTGAACCTGTGTAGTATGCATTTACCTGTTTTTCAGATACAAGGTGACTTTTATAGAAATAATCTCGGCTTATCTGTTCTGTAATTCTGTTTTTACTTGTTTTTATGTTATATAGAAAAGTTCCCAGTACCGGAGTATCCAGCAAGTATTTTAAAATATTTCTCTTTTTATCGGGTGTTTTTGTTAAATTATAGATATCACAGGGTGATACACCAATAATCTTATTAAAATTTTTGGTTTCCATCTGGCAGGACATGATCACAAAAGGAAGTGAATAGCCCGTTGCAACAATATTTGTGCGGGATCCTATGATTTTCCTGATAAAATCATTTACCAGCTGTACATAGAGAAAACTGGTATAAGTCAGATTTGGCTTATCCGATCGCCCGCATCCAAGAAGATCCATGGTGTAGACGGTGTAGTTTTTGGAAAGCTTTTTATTTACCTTACTCCATTCGTAAGAAGAACTGCATGTGTTAAGATCATGTATCAGAAGAAGGGGCTTTCCTTTTCCGTTTTTTGTGTAATAGATGTTTCCGTATTTCCAGGAAAAATACCTTCCCTTTTTCATAGGAAGGTGGTCTTCCTTCTCAGCCAGAATATCAATTATTTTATTTGCGCCGGCAATACCCGCGGCTAGAACAATTCCTGATGAAATTATATTCTGAATGTGTTTCTTCATATATAATAGCCTCCTGATTGATTATTCTTCGCTTTGCATTCATTATATCATGATTACAAATCATACGGGCAGAGACTCGAAAAACCTGCGGTTTTCCTACTGTGTACGCTTTCACACTAAGCTCGAAAACACCTCGCTAAGTGTTCAATGTGTCGTTCACTTACGCTCGCCAAATGAACAACTCAACATCTGTGCATGTCTACATGCCCATCTGTTTCCTTGTTCATTTTGCTCTGCCCTTTACGCACATTATAGTCTACTTTTCTTCTGTACACAATCTATTTTTATCTGAAATATTTTGAATTATATTTCTGAAAATGTTTCACGTGAAACATTTTCTAAGACTATTCACAGAACAGTGATTTTTGAAATAATATAGACGTGATTCATTTATAAATATTTAACAGAAATTTGTTTCACGTGAAACATTTTGCTCTGGATATAGAGGTGGAAACATGCTATACTCTTTTAGAAGATTATAAAAAAGAAAGAGAATGAAAAATGGGAAGAATTATTGCGATAGCCAACCAAAAGGGAGGCGTTGGCAAAACAACAACTACAATTAATTTATCGGCTTGTCTTGCAGAGATGGGAAAAAAGATTTTAACGATTGATATGGATCCGCAGGGGAACACAAGCAGTGGTCTGGGAATAGATAAAAATGAGTGCAAGAACACGGTTTATGAGCTGATCCTGGGAGAATGTTCCATTTCTGATGCAGTATTACATACGGAGATTGAAAATCTCAGTGTGATTGCTTCCAATGTAAATTTAGCAGGAGCGGAGATTGAGTTATTGAATATAAATGACAGGGAATATGTTTTGCGAAATGAGATCGATTACATCCGTGAGGATTATGATTTCATTTTAATTGACTGTCCGCCGTCTCTTAGTATGCTGACAATTAACGCGATGACTACCGCGGATACTGTACTGGTGCCGATTCAGTGTGAATATTATGCTCTGGAAGGATTGAGCCAGCTTATGTATACGATTGAGCTCGTGCAGCAGAGGCTGAATCCAAGCCTGAAAATGGAAGGTGTCGTATTCACAATGTACGATGCCAGGACGAATCTTTCCCTGCAGGTTGTAGAAAATGTTAAAAATAATCTGGATACTACAATTTATAAGACGATTATCCCGAGAAATGTAAGATTGGCGGAAGCGCCGAGCCATGGACTGCCAATTAATCTGTATGATTCCAAATCCGCAGGAGCGGAGAGTTATCGAATGCTTGCGAAAGAAGTGATAGAAAGAGGGGGACAATGACGATGGCGGCGAAGAAAGGCGGTTTAGGAAAAGGACTTGATTCTCTTATCAATGACAAGGTAAATACAAAGCAGTTAAATAATGGAATTGCGGCGGAGAATCAGGGAAATGAGCCGATCACAACAGTAAAGATATCTCTGGTGGAACCAAACAGAGAACAGCCAAGAAAACATTTTGCTGAGGAGGGACTGGAGGAGCTTGCAGATTCCATCAGACAGTTCGGCATTATACAACCGCTGATTGTACAGAACAAGAAAGATTATTATGAAATCATAGCCGGGGAACGCAGATGGAGAGCGGCAAAGATTGCTGGTTTGAAGGAAGTTCCGGTGATTATCCGCGATATTTCGGATCAGGAAATCATGGAAATGTCTCTGATTGAGAATATTCAGAGGGAAGATCTCAATCCAATTGAGGAAGCGCGGGCTTATAAGCGGCTTCTGGATGAGTTTCAATTAAAGCAGGAAGAAGTGGCAAAGCGTGTTTCAAAGAGTCGCACAGCGGTTACCAATTCTCTGCGTTTATTGAAACTCTGTGAGGAAGTGCAGCAGATGGTGATAGACGGAAAGCTGACCAATGGTCATGCCCGTTGTCTGATTTCTCTGGAGGATCCGGAGATTCAGCTTGCTGTAGCAAAGCAGATTGCAGAGCAGAATCTCAGCGTCCGCGAGACGGAGAAATTAATGAAAAAGCTGCAGAAGCAGCAGAAAAAGGCGGTACAGAAGAACCAGGAGGAGGCAGATGAAGCTTTAAATGCAATCTATGAAAATATCGCCGAACAGATGAAACAGATTTTAGGGACAAAGGTGGAAATCCGCCAGAAAAGCCGGAATACCGGGAAAATTGAGATAGAGTATTATTCTCAGGATGAGCTTGATCGGCTTTTACAGATGATCCGGAGTATAAATCATTAATACTAAAGGAAAAGAGGAAAAAATGTTAGATTTTTTATATAATTTAGATTTGGAGCAGTTGACAGGGATACCTGCAGATATTTATATACTCGGGTTAGCAGCAATTGTAGTAATTTTGCTTATTGTCGTAATTGTCAATGCTGTTAAAACGACAAGAATACGAAAGAGCTATAAATCCTTTATGGAAGGAAAGAACGGACAATCTCTGGAAAATATCCTTCAGGGACGTCTCAAGCAGGTTGATCAGATGGTTGCTGATCAGGAGTCCAATCGGAAGCAGATTCAGACTGTGATGGATCACCTGGATCACACCTATCAGAAAGTGGGACTGGTTAAATATAATGCGTTTGAAGAGATGGGAGGAAAGTTATCTTTTTCCCTGGCGCTTTTAAACAGAAAAAATGACGGATTTATTCTGAATGCTATGCACAGCCGGGAAGGGTGTTTTACCTATATTAAGGAAGTAATTGACGGAAATCCGATTATTATGCTGGCGGATGAGGAGAGAGAGGCGCTGGATATAGCGTTGAAAGATAATTAAAGCCTGCAAATAAAAAGTCAAGAGGAAAATGGGAATTTTTCAAATAAATTTT
>JAJQCB010000289.1 GCA_021203005.1 Clostridiales bacterium
ATGGCAACATGTGGAGCTGACTGTTACTAATCGTCTGAGGGCTTGACCAAAAGCGGAGAAAGGCGGTTACGACCGGCTTTCGGAGTGCAGGCATTAATATAAGGAAAAATCTGTATGAAGTTTTCAGGGCATTGCCCGTAATAATCCTCGATAGCTCAATGGTAGAGCACTCGGCTGTTAACCGAGTTGTTGCAGGTTCGAGCCCCGCTCGGGGAGTAAGCAAGCCAGCAGACGTATCGTATGTTGGCTTACTTTATGCCAAAGACAGGATTAATTTAGTTGCAGGGAATATAAAAAAACACTTGCAACAGCGTAAAAATAGTGATATTATAATATTTGTCGCTGGGGTTACAGTGGCGATGATAATTGCTATGTTTATATGGTTTCATATGGCCCCATGGTCAAGCGGTTAAGACATCGCCCTTTCACGGCGGTAACACGGGTTCGATTCCCGTTGGGGTCACTTGCATTACTTTTTGGACCTTTAGCTCAGTTGGTTAGAGCAACCGGCTCATAACCGGTCGGTCCTGGGTTCGAGTCCCCGAAGGTCCACTTCCTAACTGATATGTATGGCCTAGTGGCTCAGTTGGTTAGAGCGCCGCCCTGTCACGGCGGAGGTCGAGGGTTCGAGTCCCTTCTGGGTCGTTTAGCCGCAGTGGCGGAACTGGCAGACGCGCGGGACTTAAAATCCCGTGGTGGCGACATCGTACCGGTTCGATTCCGGTCTGCGGCATTGGCATTGAAAAGTTAATATGTGTGTGTAGCTCAGCTGGATAGAGCACTTGGCTACGGACCAAGGTGTCGGGGGTTCGAATCCTCTCACGCACGTACAAAACCCCTGGAGTTTCCGGGGGTTATTTTTTTATCATAGGAAAGACCTTGTTGTTGTAAAGTGCTAAAGTGCATGTAGGATAAATTTATGCAGGATTCATTGTTCATGGAAAGAAAATTGTCGAAAACGTATTTTCGTCTGGCACTGCCGGTTGTCCTGAGTATGGTGATTACTCTGGTATACAATCTGGCGGATACCTGGTTTGTAGCGGCGACGGATAATACGGATCTGGTAGCCGGAGTCTCTCTCTGTGCGCCGATTTTGACGATTCAGATGGCTTTCGGCAATATTTTTGCCCAGGGCGGATGCACGCTGACCTCGCGTTTGCTTGGCGGCGGCAGGATGGAAGATATTAAGCGGGTAAGTTCGTTTTGCATCTATTCGGGATATCTGATCGGAATTGTTCTGGGAGTCTTCTTTCTGATTTTTCATTCCGGAATTCTTCTGGTTCTGGGTGCCGATGCTGATACCACGGTATTTGCCCAGCCGTATTATATCTGGCTTTCCTTAGGCACTCCGTTTATTGTCGCTTCCTATGTCTACACGAATCTGTTTCGTGCGGAGGGAATGGCTATGGAGGCTATGATCGGGTCGAGTATCGGAGCAGTTCTGAACCTTATATTAGATCCGGTTCTGATTCTATATCTGGGAATGGGTGCAAAGGGCGCGGCCATCGCGACTGTCCTCGGATATATCCTTGCAAATGTATATTGTATCTTTATTCTGTTAAAGAAAAGCAGGATACTTTCTCTGGCGCCGAAACAGGCAGGGATATCAGGTGATTATCTTCGACAAGTTCTCGGAATCGGGATACCTGCGTCAATTATGAATATTGTACAGAGTATCAGCGTTATTTTCCTGAACCAGTTTTTGCTTCCTTATGGAAATGAGAAGATTGCGGCAATGGGGATTGCGTTTAAGGCGGTCTCTATTGTAAATCTGGTGTTGGTGGGGCTGGCATACGGCGGACAGCCGATGTTTGGATATCTGATCGGAGCATCTCAGCGGAAACGCCTGCGGGAACTGTTCCGGTTTAATCTGGCGGTTATGATTATCGTTGCGGTGGTGTTGTCGTCGATTGTGTTTGCTGCAGCCCCGGCAATTGTGCGTTTTTTCATGAGCCAGCCGCAGATTGTTGCCGACGGAAGCCGGATGCTGCGCTTTCAGGTAGTCACGATGACCCTGGCCGGAGTGGTTCTGTTGCTGACGCTGGTGTTTCAATCGGCGGGGCGGATTGCAATCTCATTTGTATTGTCGATTGCCCGACAGGGGTTTATTTTTCTGACTGTGCTCTTTCTGATGTCATGGTGGTTTGGCTATGAGGACATCCTTGCAGCACAGGCGGCCGCGGATTGCGTCAGCGTATGCTTTGCCGGTATCCTGTTCTACCATTGTATTTACCGGTCATGGATAAAAGAGGAATAGTTACAATAAATGTAACCAGATTGATTTTTCAGAGTTCACATCTTTTTCACAAAATAAACATATTTTATCTACACGAAGATTTTATGATAGGTGCATCAGACAAGATAAAGGTGGCATACCGAGGTGTGAGGAGGACACACCCGAACAGAAGATGTATGACGGGCAGAATCTAGAAAACGGAGAGCAGGCGGATATCGTTGCGGAGCCCGATGTGGAGATTCCGGAAGAGGCAACATACACCGGAGAGAGTGTCGGACAGACGAACGGAAACGGTGATGCGGGAGTTGTCCAGCCATCCGACAGTGTTTCACAGAGTGGCGGGAGCCAGGCGGGAAGCTCGGATTCCCTTTATCGCTACTCGTATACCCGGCAGGAACAGTCCGCACAGAGCGGCAATACGCAGGGCGCGCAGCCGGGTGCCGCATCCTATCAGGAGAGAGGATATCAGACTGGTGAATCCGCACAGTCCGGTACCGCATCCTATCAGGAGAGGGAACACCAGACTGGTGAATCCGGACAGCCGGGAGGGCAGGATTCCTCGTACCAGTATTCCTACATCCCGCAGGATAGAGAACCTCAGAACGGGAGAGGTCAGGAAAACGGCGGAAAGAGACAAAAGCCCCCGAAAAAGAAAAAGGGTGCAGGAGCCTATGCAAAGGCGATCGGATGTGCAGTTCTCTGCGGTGTGATCATCGGGGGGTGCATCATCGGTTCTTATGCAATCGGGAAAAATGTGGTTCCCACAAGTACGGCTTCCGTGGAGACAACGAGCGCAAAGCTTTCCACGGCGGAAAGTGACGATTCTTCCAGTGAGGAGGAAACCACGACCACTGCCGGCAGCTCCGGCAGTGAATACACGGTAGCTCAGATTGCGGAGCAGTGCAGTTCCTCTGTGGTTGCAATTACGAATATGAGTGTTTCGGAAGTGCAGACGATGTTCGGCACGTATGAGCAGGAGAGTGAAGGCAGCGGTTCCGGCGTGATTATCTCACAGACAGATACAGAGCTGCTGATCGCGACGAACTATCATGTGATCGAGGACGCGGATGAGCTGACGGTATGTTTTATGGATTCTGAGGATTGGGTCTACAGCGCTCAGCTTAAGGGTACGGATTCCGACAATGACCTGGCTGTTATTGCGGTGACGATTTCTGATATGGACGAGGAAGCGTTAAGCAGCATTTCCATCGCGACGATCGGTGATTCCGACAGTCTCCAGGTGGGCGACGGCGTGGTAGCCATCGGAAACGCTCTGGGACTGGGGCAGTCTGTGACATCCGGCATAGTAAGCGCGCTTGACCGTGAGGTTACCATCGATGATGTGACTTATACTCTGCTGCAGACAGATGCGGCGATCAACGCCGGAAACAGCGGCGGCGCTCTTTTCAATATGAAAGGCGAGTTGATTGGTATTAACACGGCGAAGTTCTCCAGTGACAGTTCTTCTTCCAGCGCTTCTATTGATAATATGGGCTTTGCGATTCCCATGTCTAAGGCGCAGTCCATCCTGGAGGAACTGATGACGCAGGAGACGAAGACAAAACTGTCGGAGGATTATGGCTGCCTGAATATCACCGGCTATGATGTTTCGGATGAGGCTGTATCCATGTACGGCATCCCGGCAGGCGTATATGTCTATTCCGTAGTGGAAGGAGCAGCCGCGGATCAGGCCGGAATTGAGGCCGGCGACATTATCACAGAGCTCGATGGCAGCACCGTGAGCAGCATTTCAGAATTAAAAGAAAAATTGCAGTATTATGCTGCCGGAGAAACAGTGGAAGTCACCATCCAGCGGAGCAGCGGGAACAGTTATGAGGAAATGACTCTGACCGTGACCCTGGATAATGCTTCGGAGCAGGACACTTCCACAATCGAAGATTCCATGACGCAGGACAGTCAGGATTCTTCAACGCAGGATAGTGAAAACTCCGAAGAATCAGATTCCGGCCTGTCGCAGGAATATGGTTTTGGGCGATAGGATAGTAAAAAGGGGAGAACAGCATGGGTGAGTTGACACAACAGGATGGGAAAGATAACGCAGAGGAAAAGGAAGCGCGTATGAAGACGGCGGAAGAAATCAATGCACAGATTCAGAATCCGGAACATGGTTTTCATGCGGAGTTTAAGGAGAATGAAGGCTGGGACATTCGTTTCGGCAGGCTGAAACTGAATACCTGGTACGGTACATTGATTATTCTCGGGATTGTCCTGGCGGTGTTTATCCTGTTCTCTGAAATGAGTAAGTAGAAAATGAGCAGGATGTTGATGCAAAAATGGATGAAATCTGAATAATTAAAAAAAATCAGCAGATACTAGCCGTGTAAATTACAAACAGGAGGTAATGAATCATGGCAAAGAATTATTCGGCTGACAACGATTACTCAAATGAGGCGGGTTCCGGCAAAGCGCAGAATAAGGCGCAGAATAAGTCTCAGAATAAGGCGCAGAACAGAGCGTCCGACTGCGGGAAAAACGCGTCCAATGCGTCTAACGCGTCCGACTGCGGAAAAAACGCATCTAATGCGTCTAATGCATCGAATGCATCCAACTGCGGAAAGAATTGCAACTAAGATGATTCTATCCGGTCAAAATGAAACAGGAAGCATACTATGATAGTAAGCACAAACAGAAACAGGCTGCGGCAGCAGCCTGTTTTTGTATCGTAGGAAAACTCTGATGTAAAGTGTCAGGGTGTCGATTTTTTTGTTTTATAGGGCACTCCGGAGAAATAGTTATTATGATTTATGAGATTGACAGGGAATAGAAGAACAGATAAAATGGAAGCACTGGGCACGAAAGAACTTTGGAGCGGAGAGGCGGAATCCATATGGAATTGTATGAATTTATTTCACCCTGTCATTTCGGCATGGAAGCTGTTTTGAAACGGGAAATTTACGACCTGGGTTACGATGTGGTAAAGACAGAGGATGGAAGGGTGACTTTTTCCGGGGATGCGGAGGCGGTCTGCAGAGCCAATATCAACTTAAGGACGACAGAGAGAGTTTTGTGGAAAGTGGGCGGTTTTCACGCGGAGAGTTTTGATGAGCTTTTTGAAGCGGTTAAGGCGATCCCGTGGGAGGATTATCTGCCCCGGGACGCGAAATTCTGGGTGACGAAGGCCTCCTCTGTCAAGAGTAAGCTGTTCAGCCCGTCAGATATACAGTCGATTGTGAAAAAAGCGATCGTGGAGCGGCTGAAAGACTGCTACCATGTTTCCTGGTTTGCGGAGACGGGATCCTCCTATCCGCTGCGTGTGTTTTTAAATAAGGATGAGGTGACCATTGGGATGGATACCTCAGGGGAATCCCTGCATAAGCGCGGATATCGTGTGCTGAGCAGCAAAGCGCCGATTACGGAGACCTTGGCGGCAGCCATGATATTGCTTACGCCATGGAAGGGGAACCGCATTCTGGTAGATCCTTTTTGCGGCAGCGGCACGATTCCCATTGAGGCAGCCATGATTGCGGCTGACATGGCGCCCGGTGTGCATCGCCGGTTCCTTGCCGAGACCTGGAACAACCTGATCAGCCCGAAGCAGTGGGAGGAAGCTTTCCAGGAGGCACGGGAGCGGATTAATCTTTCTGCAGAGACACAGATTCAGGGATACGATATTGACGGGGAGATTATCCGTGCAGCCCGGGATAATGCTGCGCGCGCCGGTGTGGATGGACTGATTCATTTTCAGCAGCGGCCGGTGTCCCAGCTGAATCATCCGAAAAAATACGGATTTGTGATCACCAATCCTCCTTATGGAGAGCGACTGGAGGAGAAATCCATGCTTCCGGAATTGTATCGGGAGATTGGAGAAGCTTTCGGGCGGCTGGACTGCTGGTCTGAGTATCTCATCTCAGCCTATGAGGACACGGAACGCTATATCGGAAAAAAAGCGGATAAGAAACGAAAAATATATAATGGTATGCTGCGGACGACGCTGTACCAGTACCTGGGACCGAAGCCGCCGCGGAGAAAACGACCGGAGGGATTCAAATGAGCAGAAGAATAATTTTTGCCACAGGCAATGAACATAAAATGATTGAGATCCGGCAGATTCTCGGAGATCTGGGCTGGGAGATTTTGTCCATGAAAGAGGCGGGAATCAGTATCGACATTGTGGAGGATGGTACGACCTTTGAGGAAAATGCTCTGATCAAGGCCAGGGCGGTTGCGTCCTGCTGTGACGATATCGTGCTTGCGGATGATTCCGGACTGGAAATCGACTATCTGAATAAGGAGCCGGGGATTTATTCTTCCCGTTATGCGGGGGAGGATACCTCCTATGATATCAAGAACCAGATGCTGCTGGACCGGCTGCGGGGCGTGCCGCGCGAGAAACGGACAGCGCGCTTTGTCTGCGCCGTTGCGGCGGTGATTCCGGGGCAGGAGCCGATGGTAGTCCGGGGCACGATCGAGGGCTATATCGGTGAGCAGCCAGCTGGTGAGAACGGGTTTGGATATGATCCGATTTTTTACGTGGAAGACCGGAACTGTTCTACGGCTGAGCTGACGCCGGAGGAAAAAAATGCCAGAAGTCACAGAGGAAATGCCCTTCGCCAGATGCGAAAAAAATTAAAAAATCTGTTGACAGAAGCGTAATCATGCCATATAATATTATTTGCGTTGCGGGTGCGCGAGGTGAACGGGGTGTGGCTCAGCTTGGCTAGAGCGCCTGGTTTGGGACCAGGAGGCCGCAGGTTCGAATCCTGTCACCCCGACTCAGATTAATATTATGCGGGTGTAGTTCAATGGTAGAACACCAGCCTTCCAAGCTGGACACGTGGGTTCGATTCCCATCACCCGCTCTCTCCTTTTGTTTTTGGAGTTGTGTGTCCGTAGCTCAGCTGGATAGAGCAACGGCCTTCTAAGCCGTGGGTCGGGGGTTCGAATCCCTTCGGGCATATTCCGAAAAAGCGTCGTCAATAGACGAGCAGATTGCGGAGCAATCGCTTTTTCGTGAATGTATATGGTGGGTATAGCGCAGTTGGTTAGCGCGCCAGATTGTGGCTCTGGAGGCCAAGGGTTCGAATCCCTTTATCCACCTTTACTGGTTTGCAGTAGAAAAAGTCTGAACTATGAAGTTGCTGCATAGTTGTAATGGGCTATCGCCAAGCGGTAAGGCACAGGACTTTGACTCCTGCACTCGCCGGTTCGAATCCGGCTAGCCCAGTTCTAATTATATATGGGTGTGTAGCTCAGTTGGTAGAGCACTTGACTTTTAATCAAGTTGTCCCGGGTTCGAACCCCGGCACGCTCACGCTTCGAAAAGTGGCGGAAAACCTAGGTTCTATGCGGGTTTCCGCCTCATTTTCTTTTTCGACCACTGGCAAAAGTAAACGATTGTAAATGCTTGTAATGGTCTCTTTTTGGTCTCTTTTTTTACAGCGCTGCGTTGACCGCTTCTGGTACCGCAATATTTTATACATAATCATTTCCGTATCGTTCTTTGCCATAATTTTCTCCACGTAAAAAAGCACCCGGCAATTGCCAGATGCTTGTGCAATCAGTTCCTATTTGTAACAAGAGATTATTCGGCAGGCGTCGCCTCTCCAGCATCTCTTTTGACCTCTAGGATGTGTGGTTGCAACGAAATTTATTACCTTGAATAATCTTATTAACGATATCAGAGAAACTTTGGCTGGAGCGTCACACCCAGCATCTCTTTTGCCCATTGCATCTAAGCATGTGGCGCATGACGCCGGATTTTTCACCTCAAAGTTTCTCTGCGTATCTGTATGTTTATTATACTTTTACTATTCGTTTTTGTAAAGAATTTTCTTATTTTTTAAAGATTTACGCCATGTAGTATCGCCAATCTTCCAAAACGTCATAATTGAATTTTTATAATCTTTAGGGTCACTTTCAATTTTTAACCGCAATACTAATTTAAATTTTTCTCCCTTATCTTCTATTTCTTTTAAAATTACTGCCGTATTTGCTTTATTGGCTTCAATAATATAATCTGGTTCCGATATTATTTCAGGAATATACGAACAATATCTTTCATAATCATTCGGATGTCTATCTTTTATGTGTTGAATCCGTTCATCAGTAATAATAACCTCATCCGTTACAATATCATCTGTTATACAGCTGTAAATATTTTTATCTATCTTTCCAACCGAATGCACTTATGGAACCTCTTTCGTATCGTCTCCTTCGATTATATCAGAACTATTGTTATTATCAAAGATATTTGTGAGAACATTCGCTATACCGCTATACGCTATAGACAATGTGCCATAAACAATCCTTGCATTTTGCGGCTGCATGAAGTGCAATGTAGCCACAAAAGTAAGAAAGGAATATTGTAATTTTGAGTGAAAAACGGAAGGGAAGACCTACGGATGATCCAAAGACCGTCACGAAAAGGGCAAGGGTCTCGGAAGAGGATGCCAGGAAGCTGAAAATATGCAGCGAAAGGCTTAATAAATCCGAATCTGATATCCTAAGGATGGGGATAGATATAATCTACCGGCAAATAATGGAGGTTAAAAGATGATCTACGTTGGACAGGATGCTATTCTCCCGGCTGTTCTGATATGCGCATTGGTTTTATGGTATTTCTGGAGGAAAGAAAAGAAAGAGGCAGAGAGACGGGAAGAGGAAAAGCGCCGGAAAAATGAGGAATATGTTAGTTTTATGAGGGAAAGAACACGGCAGCGGGAAGAAGAAGAGGAAGAACAGAAAAGAATACATCAGGCGTATTTGGATACGCATAAATGTTATAGCATATATCTCACAAAAGAAGAAAACAAAAAGCGCAAGTTTTGTGAAGAACACGGAGAACGTGTAGATGAGAATGCAATGTATATTCTTTACCAGGTGTTGCACCAGCCAAAAGTGGAAAAGGAAGAATTACTAGACATCCTTGGGGAGAGAAAAGAAAAATATTATGGTTCGTTTGGATTGTTTGAAGACGGACAGGAATGGTTGGAATATTGCAAAGAATGGCTAGGGGTAGGCGAAGAGGAAGTATATGCTATAGGCATAGAATTATATCGGCAATACCTCACACTGGATGATGAGTAATTTAATAACAACAGAAATGAAATGAGCAGACCAAAACCGGGTCTGCTTTTATTATGCATGAAAATAAGCAGTAGGAGAAGAAGACTGATAAAATGAAAACCTTATCCATGCATCTTGCATATATTACATATGGGGGTGATAGTATCAATAGATTGAAAGCATTTTTTCTGGTCATGATTGTTGCCCTGTCCCTGGCATATAGGCCGGTGCAGGCGCGGGCAGCTGAGACGACGACACTCGGCGGGTTGACCATCCATCAGAATCTTCAGACTGTCAATGCGTCAAGCCGGTATGGCAGCAGTATCCGGTATATTGTCATACATTACACGGCGGCCACAGGCACTGCCTACAATAATACCGTGTATTTCCAGAACTACCGGGGTTCGTCCGCGCACTATTTTGTGGATTACTCGGGTGCAATCTGGCAGAGCACGGCAGACAGCCTGGCGGCGTGGAGTGTGGGTGGCAGTAAATATGCCCGCACAGAGGGAGGCATGTATTACGGGATTGCAACCAATTATAACACGCTCAATATTGAGATGTGTGTCCGGACGCTGGGAAGTAAGGCCAGCACGACGACGGACTGGTATTTCGAGGATGCTACGATCGCGGCGACGGTGGAGCTGGTCCGGGCTCTTATGCAGAGGTATGATATTGATATTGACCATGTAATCCGGCACTTCGATGTGACGGGAAAGACCTGTCCGAACCCATTTGTGTTAAATGACGACGATGTGACCTGGAGCGATTTCCTGGCCATGGTGGCGGGTACAATGGCTGTCCCGGGTTCGGAAGGTTCGCTTTCTTCGGAAGCATCGGGGGCGGCGGCCGCCTATACGGTCGGCCGGGTTTTTACGGTTACGGCATCTGACCTGTATGTCCGGAAAGGACCGGGAACCGGGTATGATAAAGTGGGACATTCCGGGATGACCGCCAATGCCAGAGCAAATGATAAGGATAAAGACGGAGGGTTGGACAGAGGAACCAGGGTTACCTGTAAAGCAATCAGATATGTGGGAGATGATGTCTGGATGAAGATTCCTTCCGGGTGGATTGCGGCTTATTATCATGGGGCTGTGTATGTAAAATAAGGTGCTGATGATGGTATATCCTTTTTCCTGGGTGCTCACGGGTGCGATGGTGATCATTGCTTTTCTTGTTTCATAGGAAAGACCTTACCTTTGTAAAGTACTAAAGTGTTGGTTTTCCTATGAAACAAAAACACTCCGTGAGGATGTACCCGCGGGGCAGACCCGCAGCTCGCGGATAGGAAGATTTTGCTACGCAACCGCTCGCGCGCGAAGTGTCGCAAGGCGACACTTTTTTATGGTCTGGAGGAAAGTCAGGGTAAGCATGTGAGCCGCAACACAGGAGGCAGAGGTGTATTTCCCGCGGAATATCTGTTTTTAGAGTTTATAAAAAATGATTGCCGCAACGGACTGCTTGCGGTAAAATTATAAAACAGGAATTCATTGTATAGAATTCGTTGTGCAGGACTGTGATTTCCCTGATACAGTATTGTACGGAATAACAGTCAGGCTGCAGTGAAAAGGAAAGCAAATCGGAAAAAGGGAGCAAAAAATGGAAAAGAAACTGACAGGACGGGTGACGATACCGACAGACATGGACGTGGTTCCGGAGACGCTGGAGCTGCTGGAGCGGTGGGGCGCGGATGCGATCCGTGACTGCGACGGGACGGATTACCCGGAGGACTTAAAACAGGTGGATGCAAAGGTATATGCTACTTATTACACAACCCGGAAGGATAACGCCTGGGCAAAAGCACACCCGGAGGAGATCCAGCAGTGCTATATTATGACGAAATTCCGCACGGCTGTGAAGGAGACGCTTGCGATTCCTCTGATGGAGGGGATTTACCCCGAGATGCTGGCGGTGAACACCCGGGATGATATGTACCGCTGGTGGGAGGTGATCGACCGGACGACGGGCGGGGTGGTTCCGACGAAGCATTGGTTCTACGATGAGGAGTCCGGTGATGTGACGATTGCTCCGGCCATTCCGTTTCACGACTATACGGTGAGCTTTCTCGCCTATATCATGTGGGACCCGGTTCATATGTACAACGCGGTCGTCAATGACTGGAAGGATGTGGAGCACCAGATTACCTTCGATGTCCGCCAGCCGAAAACACACGCGTTCAGTCTGGAGCGCCTGCGGAGGTTCTGCCGCAGCAACCCTCATGTGAATGTCATCCGGTTTACCACATTTTTCCATCAGTTCACGCTGGTTTTTGACGAGCTGGCGCGTGAAAAATACGTGGACTGGTATGGCTATTCCGCCAGTGTGAGCCCGTATATTCTGGAGCAGTTTGAGCGCGAGGCGGGATATCCGTTCCGGCCGGAGTATATTATTGACCAGGGATATTTTAACAATCGGTATCGTGTTCCGTCGAAAGAATATAAGGATTTTCAGGCTTTCCAACGCCGCGAGGTGGCAAGGCTTGCCAAAGAGATGGTGGACATCGTCCATGAGGAGGGCAAGGAGGCCATGATGTTTCTGGGCGACCATTGGATCGGCACGGAGCCTTTTATGGAGGAGTTTGCCGGAATCGGACTGGATGCCCTGGTGGGCAGCGTGGGCAACGGTTCTACACTCCGTCTGATCAGCGATGTGGAGGGCGTCCGTTACCGTGAGGGGCGGTTTTTGCCGTACTTTTTTCCGGACACGTTTCATGAGGGCGGTGATCCGGTGAAAGAGGCGAAGGTCAACTGGGTAACAGCGCGGCGGGCCATCCTCCGCAAGCCCATCGACCGCATCGGCTACGGCGGATATTTAAAGCTCGCCTGTGAGTTCCCGGACTTCCTGGACTATATCGAAAGTGTCTGCGATGAATTCCGCCTGCTCTACGAGAACGCGAAGGGAACCACCCCTTACTGCGTCAAGACGGTGGCGGTATTAAACAGCTGGGGCAAGATGCGCTCCTGGGGCTGCCATATGGTGCATCATGCGCTTTATCAGAAGCAGAATTACAGCTATGCCGGCGTGATCGAGGCATTGAGCGGGGCGCCCTTTGATGTGCGGTTTATCAGCTTTGACGATATTCGCCGTGATCCGGAGCTGCTGCGCGATATCGATGTGATTATCAATGTGGGCGACGGCGATACAGCACACACCGGCGGCAAAGAGTGGGAAGACCCGCAGATTGCGGAGGCGGTGAAGCGCTTCGTCTACGAGGGCGGCGGTCTGATCGGCGTCGGGGAACCCGCAGGACACCAGTATGAGGGGCGTTACATTCAGCTGGCAAATGTGCTCGGCGTGGAAAAAGAGACCGGATTTACGCTGAATTATGACAAATATAACTGGGAAAACCACGAAAACCACTTCATTCTGCAGGATTGCAGTAGCGATGTGGACTTTGGTGAAGGAAAAAAGTCCATGTACGCACTGGAGGATGCGACAGTTCTTATCCAGAGAGAAAAAGAAGTCCAGATGGCGGTCAACGAATTCGGCGAGGGGCGCGCGGTTTATATCAGCGGTCTTCCCTACTCGTTTGAAAATACCAGAATTTTGTACCGCAGCATTCTCTGGAGCTGCCATGACGAGAATAATCTGAAAAAATGGTATTCCGAGAATTATAACGTGGACGTCCACGCCTATGTGAAAAACGGGAAATACTGCGTCGTCAACAACACCTACGAACCGCAGGATACCATCGTATACCGCGGGGACGGCAGTTCCTATGAAGTTCATCTGGATGCGAACGAGATCATCTGGTATGAAGTCAATTAATATTGAACGAAAATCATACGAGACAATCCCCGGCTGATTGGTGTAAAGCGCTCCAATCCGTATATGGGCATGAGGGCAGAAAACACCCCGCACACAGACTCAGATGTCTGCGTGCGGGGTGTTTTCTGTCCTCGTGCCCTGACAAAAAAGTATATTACCCATCTCTTTTTACCCCAGCTGTGCCGACACCGCGTCCTCCACAAACTGCTGCCGGTGCAGCCGGTAGTAATAGCCCTTTGCCGCCAGCAGCTCCTCATGGGAGCCCTGCTCGACAATCTTTCCGTCCCTCATGACCAGGATGACATCGGCATCCCGAACCGTAGAGAGGCGGTGGGCGATCATAAAGCTGGTGCGCCCTTTGGTCACGGTGAGGATTGCTTCCTGGATGGCTTTCTCAGTCAGCGTATCCACGCTGCTGGTGGCTTCATCCAGAATCAGAATCTGAGGGTCGGCCAGCAGCGCCCGCGCGAAGCTTAAGAGCTGCTTTTCCCCGGTGGAGAGCAGGTCTCCGCCTTCGCCGACCTGCGTGTCGTAGCCGTGCTCCATCCGGGCGATGATCTCGTCGGCGTGGACGCGGCGGACGGCGGTCTCAACCTCCTCCTTGGAGGCGTTAGGGTTGCCGTAGCGCAGGTTCTCCAGTATGGTTCCCGAAAAGAGGTGGGACGTCTGGAGGACGTAGCCGATGTGGCTGTGGAGCCAGAGCTGGCTGCGCTCCCGGGCATCTTTCCCGTCGATCAGCACGCGGCCTCCGGTGGGCTCATAGAAACGGCAGACCAGGTTGACCAGTGTGCTTTTTCCTGCGCCGGTCTCGCCGACGATGGCGACCATGGAGCCCTGCGGCACCTTGAGATTAAAGTGCTCCAGGACATTTTCTTCTCCGTCCGGGTAGCAGAAGGTCACATCCTGAAATTCGATATCACCCTCCAGCGGTTCCCAGTTTTCCCGTTTCGGGGAAAAGGTATCCCCATATTTTTCTGTCACCTCCGGTGTGTCTGTGACGTCGGATTCTGTGTGCAGTAGCGTTGTGATGCGCTCCACATTGACCTGGGTCTGGATCAGCTCGGAGATGACATTGACGAGGTCCTGCACATAGTCGTTCATGGAGGTGGCATAGTTCATAAACACCGCCAGGTTGCCCAGCAGCAGGAGACCTTTTGTGTTTAAAATACCGCCCCGCCACAGCACCAGAGCCAGCGCGATGCTGGAGCAAAACACGATGACGCTGCGGAACAGTGCCCGGTAGCGTCCGGCGCGGACGGAAGCTGCCCTCATGGAGGAGGTATCGTGTTCAAAGTCGCGCTGCATTTTATCCTCGATGACCAGGGACTTGATTGTTTTTGCTCCGGTGATTCCCTCGTTGAAGTTTCCGGTGATGATGCTGTTCATTTCCCGGACGGTGCGGTTTTCCTGCGTGATATGACGGGAAAAATACACGGTCGCCAGAATTTCCAGGGGCAGAACGATCAGGAGCACGCCGCCCAGCACCGGGTTTAAGGCGAACATGATGACAAAAAT
Source organism: Clostridiales bacterium (assembly GCA_021203005.1). Classification (GTDB taxonomy): domain Bacteria; phylum Bacillota; class Clostridia; order Lachnospirales; family Lachnospiraceae; genus Eubacterium_I. Next base: position 14,549 of record JAJQCB010000289.1, read on the forward strand.
ACCCACCAGGTAGATGACAGTGCAGGTGGCGTCCATCAGCCCCCAGCTGACGATCATGCCGATTTTGTTTGGGTCGGAGATGACGCGGGAGTGGATGTAGCCGGTGCTGTTCTGGCTAAAATAACCGAAAGACAGGGTCTGCACATGGTCAAAGCATTTCTGCCGGATATCCCGGTCCACCACCACTTCCCCCTTGAAAGCATAGTAGATGCCGATGGAATTGACCAGGCCGTACAGCAGGAGGACGAGGAGATAGAGGATTATCATGGCGGGCAGGGTATCCAGCGTCTGCTCTCCGATGTAATGGTTGATGGCATAGTTCTGGAACAGCGGCAGGATAACGTCGATCGCGCTGGCGAGGGCCATGGAGACGGCCACCGCGAATATCATTTTTTTGTGTTCTTTTACAAGTCCCCAGATCTGGGGCAGGCCAAACCATTTTAAATGTGTGATTTTGGAGGTGTTTTCCCTTCCACTCATTCCGGATCGTCCTCCTTTCCTAAGGACCTGTTCAAAAATAACTTTTAAATAGTTCCTGACTGAATCTGATAAATGTTCTGATAGAGCCCGGGGCGGGTGATCAGTTCCTCGTGTGTGCCGGATTCCGCAATCTTTCCGTCTTGCATGACCAGAATCTGATCTGCTGACATCAGGGTAGTGATGCGGTGGCTGACCAGGATGACGGTTGCCGAGCCCATGTATTTTTTCAGATTGGCGCGTATCTGCGCGTCGGTCTCCGCGTCCACCGCAGACAGGGAATCGTCAAAGACCAGGATGGGCGCGTCCTGTGTGAGCGCTCGGGCGATGGCGGCGCGCTGCTTCTGTCCGCCGGAGAGGGTCATGCCGCGTTCCCCGACAAAGGTATCATAGCCTTTCGGAAAGTTTGCGATGGTCTGCGAGAGCGCCGCCATATCCGCGGCTTCCCGGATGTGAGCCCCGTCCGGTTCTCCCTGTGTGATGGAGATGTTCTCCGCGATGCTGCGGCTGAACAGGAACGGCTCCTGCATCACGTAGCCGATGTTTCTGCGCACCCAGGCCGCTGGCATATTCCGGATGTTCACACCGCCGACGGTGATGCTCCCGTTCTCCGGGGGCAGCTCATAAAACCGGGTCAGCAGCTGGATCAGCGTACTCTTGCCGCTCCCCGTGGATCCCAGGATGCCCAGGGTAGTGCCCGCGGGAATCGTGAAGCTGATATCGTGCAGCAGCCCCGGCTGTCCGGGATAGGAAAAGCTGACATGATCAAATACGATATCGCGGTCCATGGGGGCTTCCGTGCTTTCCGGCGCGTCCTCCTCGACCGGTGCGCGCATGATCTCATAGAGACGCTGGATCGAGACGCCGGTCTTGCTCATCTCGCTTAAAATGCGGCCCAGCATACGGACCGGCCGCAGCAGCATGGTGACATAGGAAATCATCGCAAGCAGCGCCCCGACCGTGAGGTTTCCGCGGACGCACATGACCGTGCCGGCCGCGAGGATCAGCAGCAGGAGCAGACCGCTCAGGAAATCAATAAAAAAGAAAAAGATGGTCATAAAGCGGCCGAGCTTCACCCATTTGTCCGTCACAACCTGATTCTGCAGGCGGAATTTTTCCCGCTCAGATTTTTCTTTTCCGAATGCCCGGACCACGCGGACTCCGCTTAAATTTTCCTGGGCGATCGTGGAGAGAACGCCCTCATTTTCGTCGCACTCCAGAAATCCCCGGCCGATGCCCTGGTGGAACCAGAGGGAGATGCCGACGATGACGGGAACGCTGGCGAGGGCGATGAGTGCCAGCTGCCACTGGATCCGGAACATAAAGATCAGAGCCATGAGAATGGTCATCAGCATGGAAAACAGCTTGACAAAATGTTCAGATAAAAATGTTTTTACCTCCTCCACGTCGGTGGTGCATCGCTGCAGAATATCGCCGGTCTGGTGGGCGCTGTGCCAGTCCGCCGACAGCCTCTCTAAATGGGAAAAGAGGTGGTCGCGCATCTGGCAGACAAAAGTCTCGCCCCCTTTTACCACGCACATTTCATAGACGTAGCGCAGGGCGACTGCCAGGAGGGTGGAGAGGATGACGGCCAGGGCCGGCACCCAGAGGTGGGAGCGCAGCCAGGCGAGGCCGCCCACACCCGCAAACAGGTTCAATACGAACGCCGGAATGGCATCCGTGCTGCTGCCGAGGATGCCGTCCACAGTGTACTCGATGATCTTGGGACGGATCATGTCCGCCAGAGAAGAGAGGCAGGCGAAAAGGATGGCGCCGGCAAAATAGCGTTTTCCTCCGCGCAGAAAGAGGAGCATCATGTCTTTTTTCTGAAGTTGTTTTGTGTGTTTTTCTCTATTTTTCATAACCAGGCTATTTTACTAGATTTTTCCGGGTGTTGCAACAGGAATCGGCTGGGATCCGCCGGATTGGAAAATTGAAAGGAACCAACATTTACGCCGGGGAACAGCAAAAACCGGCAAATTAGCGGCGAAAAAGCATTGATATCCCACCTGGATGCCTCTATAATAAATGGGAAATGTTTACGAAGATGCCGGAGATGACCGGATTCCTGAGTGGGTAAGGGAATATAAACCGGAACCAGAACAAAAACAGGAACGGATAAAAGAGATAAGAAAGATCAGGAGGATATATCTGAATGAAGAACGAAATGGAAATCAAAGAACAGATCTGTGAGATTGGAAAAAGAATGTATAACCGCGGTATGGTTGCCGCTAACGACGGCAATATTTCCGTAAAACTAAATGACAACACTTTTTTGTGTACACCGACAGGCGTGTCTAAAGGATTTATGACGCCGGAGTCTATCTGCAAAGTGGATGAGAACGGCAATGTCATTCAGGCAAATCATGGATTCAGGCCGTCCTCCGAGATCAAAATGCACATGAGAGTATATCAGAAGCGGCCGGATGTGGGGGCTGTGGTGCATGCTCACCCGGTATATGCGACAACCTTTGCCGTTGCGGGTATCCCGCTGACACGGCCGGTCCTGTCGGAGGCCGTTATGTCGCTGGGCTGTGTTCCCATTGCGGAATACGGCACTCCCTCAACGATGGAAATTCCGGACAGACTGGAGAAGTATCTTCCATATTATGATGCGGTTCTTCTGGAGAGCCACGGAGCGCTGACCTGGAGCACGGACCTGCTGGCGGCTTACCACAAAATGGAGAGCGTGGAGTTCTATGCGGAGATCCTGTATCGTTCCAGAATGCTGGGCGGACCGAGGGAATTTGACAGGGAGGAAATCAAAAAGCTGTACGAGGTCCGCAGGAAGTCCGGCATGCCGGGCAGACACCCCGCAACGATCTGCCTCAGCAGAGAAGATGGGAATGACCCCGGCTGCGCGGATTACAGAAATTTCCCGGGCTATGAGTATGATTTTGTCGGGGACGGCTGTGATTAGAATAGAATTTAAATGCAGAAAAGGCTTGCCTTTATTACTGATTTGAGATAAAGTATACAAGGATATGCAGGAAACAGCGGGGCGAATATTCATAATATGCTCGAAATAGGATAAAAATTCTGCAAAAATGAAGTTTCATGTATTGAATCATGCATTTTTCGATTTGTTTATCTGATATAAGGCTTTTTGATTCCGGCAATGCCGCGATCTGGGGAAACAGTATGGATTTGTTTGATTACATGAGAGAACAGAATAAGGAAAAGGAAGCGCCCCTGGCTTCCCGCCTCCGCCCGTCAACTCTGGACGAAGTGGTGGGGCAGCAGCATATCATCGGCAGGGATAAGCTTCTTTACCGGGCAATCAAAGCGGACAAGCTGCAATCCGTCATTTTTTATGGTCCGCCGGGAACCGGAAAGACGACGCTGGCCAGAGTGATCGCGCAGACCACCAGTGCGGAGTTTATGCAGATCAACGCCACAGCCGCCGGGAAAAAGGATATGGAGGCGGTGGTAAACCGGGCGAAAGAGCTTCAGGGGATGTATCAGAAGAGAACGATCCTGTTCATCGATGAGATTCACCGCTTCAACAAGGGGCAGCAGGATTATCTGCTTCCGTTTGTGGAGGACGGTACGGTCACGCTGATCGGAGCGACGACGGAGAATCCCTACTTTGAGGTAAACGGCGCTCTGCTCTCGCGGTCCATCATTTTTGAGCTCTATCCGCTGGAAAAGGAAGACATCCGGACATTGCTCCTGCGCGCTGTCTCCGACACGGAAAAAGGCATGGGCGCCTACCATGCGGTGCCGGAGGAGGAAGCCCTGGATTTTCTTGCGGACATCGCGAATGGGGACGCCAGAAGCGCATTGAACGCCCTGGAGCTGGGTATCCTTACCACGGAAAAAAGCGCGGATGGCAAAATACATTTTACTCTGGAAGTGGCACAGGAGTGTATTCAGAAGCGGAAGCTCCGGTATGATAAAAGCGGGGATAACCATTACGACAATATCTCTGCTTTCATCAAGAGCATGCGCGGTTCCGATCCGGATGCGGCGGTCTACTATCTGGCAAAAATGCTCCATGCCGGTGAGGAAGTGACTTTCATCGCCCGACGGATCATGATCTGCGCCTCCGAGGACGTCGGCAACGCAGACCCCATGGCACTGACCGTCGCTGTCAGCGCAGCCCAGGCTGTGGAACGCCTCGGCATGCCGGAAGCAAGGATCGTTTTGTCCCAGGCTGCCACTTACGTAGCAAGCGCGCCGAAAAGCAACGCCGCCTACCTGGCAATCGACCGTGCGCTGGAAGTCGTCCGCACCACCAAAACCGCGCCGGTGCCGCCGTACCTCTGCGATAGCCACTACAAAGGAGCGCAGAAGCTTGGCCGCGGGATCGGTTATCAGTACGCCCACGACTTTCCGAATCATTACGTGGAGCAGCAATACCTGCCGGATGCGTATAAGGACATGAAATTTTACGAGCCCACAGATAATGGGTATGAGAAGGATATTCGAGAATACTTCCGCAGGATAGGAAGAAATAAATAAATTACGTTCGGCAGCGGCCTGTGTAAGCCTCTCCCGCAGGCCGCTGCCGAGCCAATACCCCATAAAAGTAAAGGAGGACCCCCATGAAACCATACACAGAGATGACCAGAGAAGAATTATTACAGGAAAAAGCCGCCCTGGAGCAGCAGTACCGCGAGATCTGCGCCCTCGGCCTGAAATTAGATATGTCCAGAGGAAAACCCTCCAAACAGCAGCTGGATCTCTCCCAGCCGATGATGGATGTACTGCACAGCGATACTGTTCTGGAGAGCCGTCTCGGCACAGACCTCCGGAACTATGGCGTTTTAGACGGAATCGACGAGGCGAAGGAACTGATTGCCGGCATGATCGATACCAAACCGGAGAATGTCATTGTCTACGGCAACGCCAGCCTGAATATCATGTACGATACGATCAACCGTTCCATGATCCACGGTGTGCTGGACTATACTCCCTGGTGCAGGCTGGACAAAGTAAAATTTCTCTGCCCGGTACCGGGATATGACCGCCATTTTACTATTACAGAGTTTTTCGGCATCGAGATGATCAACGTGCCGCTCTATGAGGACGGTCCGGATATGGACATGGTGGAAAAGCTGGTAAGCGAGGACGATTCCATCAAGGGTATCTGGTGCGTTCCCAAGTATTCCAACCCGATGGGAACATCCTACTCTGATGAGACAGTACGCCGCTTTGCGAATCTGAAGCCGGCAGCACCGGATTTCCGTATTTACTGGGACAATGCTTACTGTGTGCATCATCTGTATAAGGGCCGGCAGGATCAGATTCTGGACATCCTGTCCGAGTGTGAAAAAGCAGGAAATCCGGATATGGTATATGAGTTCTGTTCTACCTCCAAGGTGACATTCTCCGGTTCCGGTATTTCCGGACTGGCGACCAGTCCGAAAAACAAAGCGGATATCATTAAACAGCTGACGGTCCAGACCATCGGTTTTGACAAAATCAACCAGCTTCGCCATGTAAAGTTCCTGAAGGATCAAGAGGGTGTGGCGCAGCATATGGCAAAACACGCGGCGCTGATTCGTCCGAAGTTTGAACTTCTTCTCCATCGTTTTGAGGAAGAACTGGGCGGTCTGGGAGTCGGATCCTGGACGAACCCGCGCGGAGGATATTTTATTACTTATTTTGCCAATGAAGGCTGCGCAAAAGACATCGTGGCCAGGGCAAAGGAGGCCGGCGTAGTCATGACCGGGGCGGGAGCTCCGTTCCCCTACAAAAAGGATCCGCAGGATTCTGTAATCCGTATCGCGCCGACGCTGCCTCCATTGGAGGAGCTGGATGAAGCCTGCACCGTGTTTATCAACTGTGTAAAGCTGTCCAGTGTGGAAAAACTGTTGAAAGGTTGAGGAAAACCGTGAAAAAAATGTGAATAATTGTTGAATTTCCAGATTTTTCCACATTTTTTGCCTTTTTCTCCTTGAAAAATACTGAAATATGCGTTATGATTAAACATACGACCGGACGGGAAGGGATTTCTGCCTGATCCGCGTTCCTCTGAAGATATGCAGTAGTTTTTGAAGGAGAAGTAATGAGGAAAAAAAGACGTTGGGTAAAGAGAGCAGCAGCGTTAACCTTGTCCGCCAGCCTGATTGCAGTGGGGAGCCTGCAGGCAGGGGCGACCGCCCTGAGTGATGCGCAGTCAGAGAAAGCACAGGCGGAAGATAATCTGGATGATGTAAACAGTCAGATTTCAGATATTGAGAGTCAGCAGAGCAGTCTGCAGGCGGAGATCGATGCTCTGGATGCTGAGCTGGTCACGACCATCGCAAATATTTCCATCCTGGAGGATGAGATTACTTCCAAGCAGGAGGAGCTGGTACAGGCGAATGAAGACCTGGCTGAAGCTCAGAAACTGGAAGCAGAACAGTATGAGTCTATGAAGGAGCGCATCTCCTATATGTACATAAACGGTGGTGATATCTCTCTGTTCAATGCTCTGATGGGGGCGTCCAATTTTGCGGATGCTCTGAACCGGGTGCAGATGTGTGTATCGGTGTACAGCTATGATCGTCAGATGCTGGAGGATTATCAGGCTACGGTGGAGCTGACGGAGGAGCTGGTCGAGCAGGTCTCAGAAGAAGAGGCAGCTTTACAGGATCAGCAGTCGGAACTGGAGAGTCAGCAGAGTTCATTGAATAGTATGATCGCGGAGAAGAGCACGGAGATGGATGATTTTGATTCCATGCTCGCATCTGCACAAGCTCTTGCGGCAGAGTATAAGGAAACGATCGCAGAGCAGTCGGAAGTGATCGCCCAGGAAGTAGCAGCGCAGCAGGCGGCAGCCGAAGCGGCAGCAGCTGAGGAGGAGGCAGAGGAGGAAGAGAGCAGTTCCGTGGTATCCGTCCTTGCGGCTTCCAATAGCAGTACCGACAGTTCGTCGGACAGCAGTTCATCAGACAGCTCCTCCAGCAGCAGTACTGCAAGCAGTTCGGATAGCAGTTCATCGAGCAGCAGTACAACAGGCAGTTCATCGAGTAGTTCGTCGGACAGCAGTTCATCGAGTAGTTCCTCGGGCAGCAATACCACAAGCAGCTCGTCGAGTAGTTCATCGAGCAGTAACTCTTCGTCGACCGCCAGCGGTTCCGGACAGGCAGTAGCGAATTATGCCTGCCAGTTCGTGGGTAATCCATATGTGTGGGGCGGCGAAAGTCTGACGAACGGTGCAGATTGCTCCGGTTTTGTAAAGGCGGTATATGCGCACTTTGGAGTTTCCCTGCCGCATTCTTCTTATTCGCTGCGATCCGTTGGTTATGCGGTATCGGCATCGGAGATGCAACCGGGTGATATCATCTGCTATGAGGGGCATGTCGCGATTTACATCGGCGGCGGTGCAATCGTTCATGCAGCCAGTGAAAAGTCCGGTATTAAGATCAGTTACAATTATGCCTATAAGACAGTGGTTGCCATTCGGCGTATCTTCTGATAGAAAAGGCAGTTAGGTGTTCGTATTGAAAATAGTATATCAGAATAAAATCCGTCAGGCAGAAATGCTCTGGCGGATTTTTTTGATCGTGTGCCTGGCGGCGCACGTTTCTAACCGGTGAAAGTCCGGAATCCGCCCGGTA
>JAJQCB010000018.1 GCA_021203005.1 Clostridiales bacterium
ATTCCGAACAGGCCGTACACGATGGACGGGATACCGGTCAGCGTCTCCGCCATCATCCGGATTATCTTTACCAGCCTGTTCCCCTTTTTCGCATATTCTACCAGATAAATCGCGGAGAACACGCCCACCGGAACAGAAAAGAGCAGCGCCACGCCGATCATAATCAGAGTGTTGATGATGGACGGGAGCATGGACACATTATCCGATGTGTACTTCAGGGAAAACAGATCCGGCGTAAGGTTCGGAATACCTTTTACCAGTATGTATATTATCAGGTAGCCCAGCATAAAAATCGTAAATACCGCTGCCGCATAGACCAGAATTTTCAGGATCAGAGACCCCGCATAGATTTTCTTCTTTGTCGTTGTCATGATGCCGCCTGCTCTCCTTTCCCTTTGATGATGTTAAATACCAGGTTGATGATCAGGATGAATACAAACAGCACCACGCCTGTTGCGATCAGCGCCTCACGGTGCAGGCCGGTGGAGTAACCCATCTCCAACACGACGTTCGTCGTCAATGTGCGGACTCCCTGCAGAATGCCGCCCGGCATACGAGCCTGGTTTCCTGCCACCATGACCACTGCCATCGTCTCACCGATCGCACGGCCGATTCCGAGGACGACGCCGGCCAGAATACCGGATTTTGCCGCCGGAATCACGCAGCGGAAGATGCTGGCCTCATTCGTGGCTCCCAGCGCCAGCGCACCTTCATAGTAAGCGGGATCCACCGCACGGATGGAAGTCTCCGTCACATTGATGATCGTGGGCAGAATCATGATGCCCAGCAGAAAAGATGCGGTCAGAATGCTCATGCCGTTCCCGCCAAACAGATTGCGGACAATGGGGACGATCACCATCAGGCCGAAAAAGCCATAGACGACGGAGGGAATGCCCGCCAACAGATCAGTCGCCGGCTTTATAATCCTGTAAATTCTCTTCGGACAATATCGCGCGAGAAACACTGCCGCGAAAATACCGACCGGTACGCCCAGCGCAATCGCCCCGCCCGTGATATACAGGCTGCCGACGATCATGGGGAAAATACCGTATTTGTCATTGCCCGGTTTCCAGGTAGTGCCGCCCAGGAACTTGAAAAGGCCGATTTCTTTCATGGCGGGGATGCCGTTGATGAAAAGAAAAACACAGATGCAGGCAACCGCCAGGATGGAAACACAGGCAACGATCAGAAAGATAATTTCAAAAACTTTTTCTTTTACTTTCATAGTAACCTCGATTATATGAATAGTCAGTGAAATCGGGCGTCCGTCTTTAAGGCAAACACGTTGATTTTCTTGCTTTCCTCCGCCGCCTATTGCTCACTGTTTCCGCAAACTCGCACGTGCCGTGCTCAAACATGCTCCAACAGTGAGCACTATGCTCGGAAAGGCTTCGAAAATCTGCCTAAAGTTTTCCTTAAAGACGGGCACCCGATTTCATTTTTTCGTCTTATGCTATTTTACTGCATAAGAACTGTTCAGAGTACACGCAAACCAGTCATACCGCTGCACACAAAACATTTGTTTTACAATTACTTACTTTACTCGACTTCACTCCAACTGGTAACCTCGCCGGTGAAGATCTGATTTACATCATCAGAGGTCAGATTAGTGAGCGGGTTGTCGTTGTTTACAATAACCGCAATACCATCCATCGCGATGCAGGTAGCGGTAACGCCGGTCTCCTCGTCTTTCAGATCACGGGAAGCCATGCCGATGTCGCAGGTGCCCTCGATCGCATTTGTGATACCTGTAGTGGAATCACTGGTCTGAATCTCGACGGTCGCGTTGGGGTTGATCTCCTCATAAGCCTCTTTCAGCTTCTCCATAACCGGAGATACGCTGGAGGAACCTGCCACGGAAATGCTGCCGGATGCTCCGCTGCTTTCAAAAGCTTCCCCTTCCGCAACCTCGATGTATCCGTTCTCAGAAATGACCGCCTGGCCATCCGCGCTCATGATGTAATCGATGAAGTCCTGTGCCACATCACTCAGATTATCCTGGGTTACGATGTTGAACGGACGAGCAACCGCATAGGAACCGTCGGCAACATTTTCTACCGTCGCATCCACGCCGTCGATCTGTACTGCCTTCACGGAATCATTTAAGGAACCCAAAGAACAGTAACCGATTGCATAGGTATCGCCGGCTACGGTGGACATCATAACCTCTGTGTTGTTTGTGATGGTCGCATCCACAGTGGTCATATCCTCTTTCTCGCCATCCTCGTTCGTTACTTCAATACCGAATAATTCGATGAACGCGCCTCTTGTACCGGAACCATCCTCACGGGATAATACGGTGATTGCGGAAGATGTGTCAAAATCTGAGGAAGCTTCCTCTGCGGTGTCATCCGTCTCTTCCGCCTCTTCCGTGTCCGCCGCTGCGGAGCTATCCTCGGTGGTTGTGGTGTCCTCTGTGGTGGAATCGGAAGAAGTGCTTCCGCATCCGGCCAATGCCATACTGCCTACTACCGCGGCACTTAAGACAAGTGCCATCATTTTTTTGAATTTCATTTTTTTACGTCTCCTTTTTAATCTTTTACCTACATCTTTGTTACAAGGAGGATATTATCAAGGCTATGTAAAATGCAAAATCCTGGCACGGTAAATCTTACGTAAACTTTTGTAAAAAAAGTTACTATTCACAGCCGATTGAGACATAATCACAGTCTCGTCGTGCTGGCACGTAAGAGGCTGTGGTTATGCCTCAATCGAGCCTGTGAAGCAGGGACTCCACCCACATAAGCAAAAAGATGAGCAGCGCTTTTTGCTGCGTCAGACGTGAAACGGCTGCTTTTGCGCATGTAGGTGGAGGGCTGTGAATAGTAACGCAAATTTGCCTGGTTCTGAATAAACGCAAAAAGACACCCCGATACCTGCGACACAATCCGAATTGTATCGCAAGCACCGGGGTGAGGAGGATAAGGAAAGTCCCTGTTTCCGAAACGATTATTCTTTGACGCTGCCCAACGCCACGCCCTGTACAATATAACGCGACAGGAACAGATAAACAATAATAACAGGGAATATGGAAAATGCAATCATCATGTAGACCTGGCCCATATCAAACTTCAGCCAGTCTGCGCTTCGCAGCTGGGCGATCAGGATCGGCAAGGTCTTTTTACTGTCACTTTGCAGGACCAGAGCCGGTACAAAGTAATTGTTCCAGCTGCTGACAAAGGTAAAGATCGCCTGCACCGCAATCGCCGGCTTCATCAGCGGCAGCACAATAGTATTGAATGTCCGGAATTCACCGGCGCCGTCAATCCGGGCCGCCTCGACCAGAGCCATGGGCAGCGAGCTGTCCATATACTGCTTCATATAGAAGAAAGTTACAGGCGCCGCGATCGTCGTACAGATCAGCGGAATCAGCGAATCATCCAGCGAGATGGCTTTTACCAGCTTGACAAAACCGAGCGCCGTCACCTGCGTGGGAATCATCATGATCATCAGGATGAACGGATAGATAAAACGTTTCAGCTTAAACTCGTATGCATGGATCGCATAGGCTGTCATCGTGGAAAAATACACGCTGAACAATGCGCTCAGGCCGGACACGACCACGCTGTTTTTTAAGCCGGACCAGATCGGCAGGGTTCCCGCCGCCAGGTTCTTGAAGTTCTCAATGAAATGTGTGCTCGGAATCGCAGAAAATCCTCTCTGCAGTTCACCGTTGGATCTGGTCGCATTGATAAACAATACGTAAAACCAGAACAGGCAGAAAAATGTAATCACGATCAACACAATGTAGGCAACCAGCCGCCTGCGGCCGAGACTCATACCCTTATTTACTTTGTTGTTTTTATTTTTTTCCATTTTCTCGCCTCCCCTCTCGATTCAGATCCAACCATCTGGAATACCAGCAGGCTCAATACTGCGCATATAATAAACAGGATCACGGACAGCGCGCCGGCCATACCGTAGTTTTTACTGTACAGGTGCTTATTCAGGTACATAATCAGCGTCATCGTACTCCGCATCGGCTCACCGGTACCGTTTGTCAGAATCTGCGGCACATCGAACATCTGCAGGCCGCCGATCAGGGATGTGATCATCACATACACCATGATGGGCCGCAGCAGCGGAATGGTGATCTTCCAGAAAATCTGTCTGGAATTTGCACCGTCCACCTGAGCCGCCTCAAACAGCGAGGTGTCAATTCCCATCATGCCGGCCATCAGCAGGATTGTCGTGTTTCCGAACCACATCAGGCAGTTCATGAAAGCGATCAGGCTCCGCGAAGACCAGGTATGGGAAAGGAACTTGTAAGGCTCACTGAGCAAACCGATCTGCATCAGCAGGGAGTTGATCGGACCGGAATCCGAAAACAGGGTAAAGAACAGCATGGCAAATGCGGACGCCATGATCAGATTCGGCAGGTAGATGACTGTTTTAAAAAAACGGCTTGCCTTCAGTCTCAGCTGTACATCGGAGAACCATGCGCCCAGCAGAAGGGAAAGAACCAGCTGCGGAATAAAACCCATGATCCACATGATCATCGTATTTTTTGTATAGACCCAGATGTCGCCCGAGGTAAACAAAGCTTTGTAATTTGCCAGTCCGACAAAGTTGGGACCTACCTGTGTGAGGCCGGACATATAATTTTCAAAAAAGCTGTTATATATCGTCGTAATAAGCGGGATCAGCTGAAAAATGACAAACGCCGCGGTAAACGGGATAAGGAATATATATCCCCATTTATTATACCGGACAGCCTTCCCGTGTTTTTCCTTTTTCATATAGATTCGTTACCCTCCTTTTTCGTCCTCTGTCCATACGGAAAAACTTCAGTACTTCAGTTTTACTTATTGATACAGTGATTTGCAAATACCACACTATATCAGAAAAACCATGCCTGCCTACCTTTCCGGCCAGACAGGCATGGTTCCTGTTCCTGTGACGCCGTAATCAGATTACAATTACAGCGGCTTTTCATTCAGATTCTTACAATCTTCGGAATGCCGTACCTGATTATTCGGGTATCGTCAGCTCCGGATATTTCTCCTGGATCGCCGTGTAGAACAGATCCAGCGCTTCCTCATAGGTAGCGTTGCCCTCGAAGTAGTTCTTCATCGCAGACTGGAACTCCTCGTTGCAGCCCTGATCATAGATGGATGTGTTGCTAAGGTCGATGCTGCCTGCGTTCTCGCAGTACATGGACAGCGGATTCTGGCCGCCCAGGATGTCGCTGCTGTAGTCGCTCTCAGCCAGAGCTTCCATAGCGGACTGGTTGTTTACGAAGTCGTCGTCTGCTTCCACGATCTCAGTCATAACGTCTGCATCGCAGGTAAGTGTGCGCATGATGTCAGCAACCAGTGTCTCGTTGTCGGTTCCGGTAGCCGCGCAGATCCATGTGCCGCCCCAGTAGAAGCCCTGAGGTCCTTCGCAGGCGCCCCAGCCGCCTTCGTAACCGATGCTGCCTTCGGTATCAGCAGCCATGGAGAAGTTCACCAACCAAGCCGGTCCGAAGTAGCAGAATACGTTGCCTTCCGGATAGAAGCCTGCGCTCCAGTCATCACTCCACAGCTCGGATGTGCCGGTGTAGCCCGCATCTACAAGAGCCTTGGAATCCTCGACCCATGCTACCAGGTTGTCGTCGATGTTGATCACGCCGTCCTCAACCCACTTGGAGGTAACATTGTTGGAGTATACACGATAAGTATCATTCACAGTAGAAGTAATGGTGTAGCCCGCATCCTTTAAGGTAGCAGCGGTCTCATTGAAGGTATCCCAGTCGCTTACATAAGCCTGAACCTCATCCGGATCATCTGTGCCGAGCACTTCCAGAGCAACCTCACGGTTGTAGAACAGAACGCCCGGGCAGGCCTGCCATGAAACACCCTTTAACACGCCGTCGGAATCCGTCATGACATCCTGTGTGTACTGATACTGCTCGGAGAGCTCATCCTCGGTCAGTCCGAGATCATATACGGACATGGTGTAATCGGTGTCAACATACTTCAGTGCATAGTCAGCCTCTACCAGGAAGATATCGATCTTGTCGTCATCCGCCGCGGTCTCCTGCTCTAACAGTGTCGCATCCAGATTGTCCTGATAAGCATTGTCGTCACTCGGGGTGATGTTCCATACTACGGTAACATCGCCGATCTGACCTGTTGTAGAATCAATCTCTTCATAATCAGCATAGTGATCCGTCAGGCGGGTCTTGAACTCCTCATTCCAGCAGTAGATATTAAGAACCTGGCCCTCATCGGCAGCCTCGGCCTCTTCTGCTTCCTCAGTGTCGTCTGCAGCCTCTGCCGTCTCTTCAGCAGCGCTGGTCGTGTCGTCTGTTGTCGTTGTGTCTGATGAGCTGGATCCGCATGCGGCCAATGACAGCGCCATACCGGCACATAACAATACGCTTACAACTTTCTTTTTCATTGTTACTCCTCCTTAATTAAAATAATTTATAACCTTTCCACCCTTCCCGGCATAGCACCGTTCCGGATGGTTGTGTCCTTTTTATTTGAATAAAAGCTTATCTGCAGCAGACAAATCCATTGTTCTGCCGGAGTCCCGCCGCTGGATACTTCAATCCCTTTCCGATTCTTTTTTGCGAATCAGCCATCCAATCTGCTTACGGTCTCACCCGAAATCAGCCGTCCCGGCACCGTCACATGCTTCGGAATCCATGTCCTGCGATTCTCCACCGCGTCAATCAGAAGCCTGGCTGCGATCTTTCCGATTTCCTCTGTATCCTGACTCACCGTCGTCAGCCGCGGCCTTAAGATCTCAGAAAGATGGCTTCCGTCATAGCCCGCGATACTGACATCATCCGGTATCCGGTATCCCATCTGTTCCAGGCAATTCATCCCGCCTACCAGTGCGTAGTCATCCGGATAAAGGATGCAGGTCGGACGCTTCCGTCCGTTCATCAGCTTCTTCGTCAGCTCCGCCGCAGAGGCCGGATCTCTGTACCTGGACTTCTCCACGATACAATCCGCAGAAGCAATACCAAAGTCATCACAGCATTTGTAAAAGCTTGCCAGTCGATGCCTGGTTACCGCAGTCATCTCTCCGTGAATATAGGCAATTCTGCGATGTCCGGAATTACAGATATATTCCATCAGGGTCCGCATGCCTCCGGCATTGTCTGACATGACCGCCGAACACTCTGCGAAAACATAGTCCGTCGTCACAATCGGCAGGTCGCTTGTCACCAGCTCTCTCACCCGCTCATCATTGTAATCCACGCAGGCAATCAATACGCCGTCGAAATTCCTGTAATAACACTGCTCCAGAAAGGTCATCTGCCTGCCGCCGGGCCGGTCGGAGATAAACGTGATACTGTATCCGCGCTCCTCCGCATCTTTCTTGAAGCTGTTCAGAATCCCCGTAAAATACTCATGCTTTAATCCGCTGCCCAGTTCATCGGAAAACAGAATTCCGAGATTATATGTACGGTTCGTCTTCAGGGAGCGCGCCGCCAGATTCGGAAGGTATCCCATCTCTTCTGTCTTCGCACGCACCATCTGAATCGTCTCCTGACTCACATCATCGTATCCATTCATTACCTTGCTGACTGTAGCCCTCGATATCCCACAGGCAGCAGCTATATCCTTAAGTGTGACCATGTCCCTCTTACCTCGCTCTCATGCCTGTGCCTGTTCAAAAAGACCCTTTTAAGCCTCACTATTCATGAATCACTGTTGCGAACACGTTTTCGTAATCCTATTGTAAATCGCTTTTCCCATTGCGTCAACCCTAAATTATATCCAAATTTCCTATTCTTGTTTTGTCAATTTTACACAAATCTTGCCATTTTTTAACTTGGCTGTTGAAAATTATGCACATTTCATGTTTAATAGAAAAAAAGCGTGCATTCGGCATGCCTAAATCGTGTTCGTTTATATAATTTATATATTTAAGGAGGTTTTTGTATGAGATACGGTCATTTCAACGATCAGACAAAGGAGTTCGCGGTTACTACCCCCGCCACTCCTCTTCCCTGGATCAATTACATCGGTTCGGAGGACTTTTTCGGACTGGTTTCCAATACCGGAGGAGGATATTGTTTTTACAGGGACGCACGGCTTCGCCGCCTGCTGCGCTTTCGTTACAACAATCCGGCGGGAGATGTTGGCGGACGATTTTTCTATATTAAGGAGCAGGATCAGCCGGCCTGGAGCCCCTGTTATCTTCCCTGCAAGACCGAACTCGATTCATATGCCTGCCGCCACGGCATGGGTTACACGATTTTTGAATCCGCAAAAAACAATCTCTCAGCCTCCGTTACCATTACCGTGCCGCTGGGCGAATCCTGTGAGCTGCACCTCCTCACTCTGAAAAACGACGGCAGCGAAGAAAAGGTAGTTTCCTGCTACGCCGCCGTGGAATGGTGTCTCTGGGACGCTGTTGACGATTCTCAGAATTACCAGCGCAATTTAAGCACGGGCGAAGTAGAAATCGAGGCTGACCGAAACGGTTCTTCCGTTTTATACCATAAGACGGAATACCGCGAACGCCGCGATCATTACGCCTTTTACGGGATGACCCCCGCTGCAGACGGTTATGACACAGACCGGGAATCATTCACCGGACGCTTCGGCGGATGGGAAAACCCGGATTGTGTGTCAGAAGCCGCGAATCGGCAGTCCGTCGCAAGAGGCTGGTACCCGATCGCCTGCCACAGAAAAGATCTGCGCCTGGCCCCCGGCGAGGAGGTCTCGCTTGTTCTGGTACTCGGCTACGCGGAAAACCCACGCGATCAGAAGTTTACCGCTCCCAATGTGATCCGAAAAGACGGTGCCCGCCGTCTGATGGAAAAATACCGCACCAAAGCAGACGTTGCACTGGTGCTGGATGAGCTTGCCGCCTACTGGCGTTCCCTGCTCGGGCGATTCACTCTTCAGTCGTCAGAGCCGCGCCTGGACCGCATGGTCAACATCTGGAATCAGTATCAGTGCATGGTTACGTTCAATATGAGCCGCAGCGCCAGTTACTATGAAACCGGAACCGGCCGCGGCATGGGATTTCGGGATTCCTGCCAGGATCTCCTCGGCTTCGTACATATGATACCCGAACGGGCCAGAGAGCGGATTCTGGATATCGCTGCAGTCCAGTTTGCGGACGGCGGCGCGTATCACCAATACCAGCCGCTGACCAAGCAGGGCAATGACGCCATCGGCTCCGGCTTCAATGACGATCCGCTCTGGCTGATCGCAGCTGTCGCAGCGTATATCAAGGAGACCGGCGATGCAAAGATTCTGGAAGAACCGGTTCCGTTCGACCATGTACCCGGCAGCGAGGTTCCGCTGATGGAACACCTGCGCCGCAGTTTTGATTATACGCTCAACCACATCGGCCCCCACGGCCTGCCGCTGATCGGTCACGCAGACTGGAATGACTGCTTAAACCTCAACTGTTTTTCCGAGGAACCGGGTGAGAGCTTCCAGTGCCTGTCTCCGAAAGACGCAGACAAATCAAACGCGGAATCTGTCTTTATCGCCGGCATGTTTGTCCTGTACGGACGTGAATACGCAGAACTGTGCAGCCGCTTCGGCGACCCGAAAGAAGCCGCCCGCGCCGAGGATGCCGTATCACGTATGGAGCAGGCCGTCATTACCTGCGGATGGGACGGGGACTGGTATATCCGCGCTTATGACGCCGCCGGGAACAAGGTCGGCAGCAAAGACTGCAAAGAGGGAAAGATTTACATCGAACCTCAGGGGTTCTGCGCCATGGCTGAGATTGGAAAAGAAGAAGGTCTCTGCGACCGGGCATTGGATTCTGTCAATCAGTATCTGACCTTTGACTACGGGACGGAAATCCTGTGGCCCCGATACACAAAGTATTACAAAGAGCTCGGCGAGATTTCCAGCTATCCGCCCGGATATAAGGAAAACGGCGCCGCGTTCTGCCACAATAACCCGTGGGTCAGCATCGCGGAGGCCATCCGAGGCAACGGAGAGCGGGCTTTTGACATCTACCGCCGCGTCTGCCCGGCCTGGACGGAAGAATTTTCTGAAATTCACAAGACAGAACCTTACGTTTACAGCCAGATGGTAGCCGGCCGGGACGCTGAAATCCCCGGCGAAGCAAAGAATTCCTGGCTCACCGGAACCGCCGCATGGAGTTTCGTGGATGTAAGCCAGTATATCCTGGGCATCCGCCCCGATTATGACGGGCTGCGGATTCATCCCTGCCTGCCGGACTGGATGGAAAAATATACCGCCACCCGCGTATACCGCGGCGCGGTTTATCATATTCATGTGGTAAATCAGAAAAAAGGCGGCGAGACCTTAATTCCTTTTGCAGAGGGACAGACCGAATACAATGTAGAAGTGATTTGTTAATATTCGGACGGATACGGAAGAGGCCGTAAATATATTTTCAAGCAACCGGGGTAACGCTTCGACAAACTAATCGCTAAGTGCGACTAAGACGCTCAGGAATGCCTTCGCGCCTAAGTCTTACTAAGCGCTGGATTTCGTCTCAGCTAAAAGCACCCCTGCAAAGTTGCATGAAAATATATTTGCGGCCTCTTCCGCATCCTGCACGAACATAATCAGCCAGCCTTCGAACTGCACAGTTTCGAATCAGTTTTCAGAATTTTTCTCTTTCGGCTTATACTGCTCTTCTCCTGTTCCAATAAAAAGCATAAAATCATTTATTTTTTTCTCATCCCATCCATCTGCTCTCAATCCCAAAATAATTCTGGCAACTTCAGTCATGTTATACCTTTCTTTCTTTTATGATATGATAAAGGAGACAAAAGGGTATGATACTTCGGATCGCTCCACAAAACCCGTTCTCGCAATCCGCAGAATCACGCAAAATACGCCACGCCGGACTCGAATATCTTCATATCCTGTTCGCCGTAGATATTGACGGCAACGCCGTCTCCGCGGCGCTCCGAGTGCGCCATTTTGCCGAGCACGCGGCCATCCGGGCTGGTGATACCCTCGATCGCCATGTAGGAGCCGTTGACGTTCCACTCCTCATCCATAGTCGGCATACCGTTCTCATTTACATACTGCGTAGCTACCTGGCCGTTGGCGAGCAGTTTGTCCAGCCACTCCTGAGGGGCGACAAACCGTCCCTCACCGTGGGAAGCAGGGTTGGTATAAACCTTGCCGAGCTCGGCCTGCGCCAGCCACGGGGACTTGTTGGTCACGACCTTCGTGTAGACCATCTTGGAGATATGACGTCCGATGGTGTTGTAAGTCAGCGTAGGCGAATCAGCGCTGCCATCCTGAATCTGCCCGTAAGACACAAGTCCCAGCTTAATCAGCGCCTGGAATCCGTTGCAGATACCCAGGGCAAGGCCGTCCCGCTCATTTAAGAGCCGCTCCACCGCCTCTTTCATCTTTGCATTGCGGAAAGCGGTCGCAAAGAACTTCGCGGATCCCTCCGGCTCGTCGCCCGCGGAAAATCCGCCGGGGAACATGATGATCTGCGACTGATCGATAGCTTTTACAAAGATGTCCACGGAGTCGCGGATATCCGCCGCCGTCAGGTTCTTAAACACCTTTGTTATCACATCCGCTCCCGCCCGCTCAAAGGCTTTTGCGGAATCGTACTCGCAGTTCGTACCGGGGAAAACCGGGATAAACACAGTCGGCTTCGCCACTTTATGTTTGCAGACATAGATTTCTTTTGTATCGTAAAGCTTTAACGGCAGCTCGTCCGCCGCACGGCTGGCTTTCGTCGGGAAAATGCCCTCCAGCGTGCCGGTCCAGGCGGCGAGCGCCTCATCCAGTGGAATTGACACTCCACCGGAAGCAGAATCTGCGCCATTCATGGTTCCGCCGGCTGTGCCTGTCCCGTATCGGAACACAGGCTCCTCCAGAACAGAACCTGCGATGGAGACATTCGCCCGAAGACCCGCGGCCTCCATGGCTTCCTTCACCGCATCGGTATCCTCCGGCGCTACCTCGGCCACCAGGTTGCCGAAGCCGGGGCCGAACGCCATCTCCGGCTTCATGCATCCGCGAATGGATACGCCCAGTTTATTGCCAAACGCCATCTTGCTGACAGCCGCCACCAGGCCCTTGGAATCCAAAGTATACACCGCGAGCAGCTTTTTTTCCTGCATCAGACGGTAAACCACATCGTAGAGTTTCATCACCTGCGCATAATCCGGCAGGTCGTATTCGTCCTTATCAATCGTAAAGAGCATCAGTTTATCGCCCGCGCGCTTTAACTCGGGCGTCACAATATCCTGCTCCTGCGCCACATCCACCGCAAAGGAAACCAGCGTAGGCGGCACGTCAATCTCATTGAAACTGCCGGACATGGAATCCTTGCCGCCGATGGAGGGCAGGCCGAATCCCATCTGTGCACTGTAAGCGCCGAGAAGCGCAGCAAACGGCTGGCTCCAACGGGACGGTTCCCCGCTCATCCTGTGGAAATACTCCTGGAAGCTGAAACGGATCTTCCGGTAGTCGCCGCCGGCCGCCACGATCTTCGCCACTGACTCCACTACCGCGTAGACTGCGCCGTGGTAAGGGCTCCAGGTGGACAGATACGGGTCAAAGCCGTAGCTCATCAGCGTCACCGCGTCGCACTTTCCGGTCATCACCGGCACCTTCGCCACCATGGACTGTGTCTCGGTCAGCTGATACCTGCCGCCGTAGGGCATAAACACGCTGCCCGCACCGATAGAGCCGTCAAACATCTCCACCAACCCCTTCTGGGAGCAGACATTCAGGTCTTTTAAAGTATCGAGCCAGGCCGCGCGGATATCATTTTTCTTCAGATCATCCGCCACGGTATCCAGCGCCATCTTTGCAAAGAAATTGTCCTCTTTTGCCGGAATATCCACCGCGATGGATGTCTCCTGGTGTGCGCCGTTTGTATCAAGGAACGCGCGGGAAAGGTTGACAATCTCCTTTCCTCTCCAGCTTAAGACCAGGCGCGGATCCTCCGTTACCACCGCGACAGGGACAGCCTCCAGGTTCTCCTCCGCGGCATAGGCCAGGAACTGATCTACATTCTCCGGCGCGATCACCACGGCCATCCGCTCCTGGGATTCGGAGATGGCAAGCTCCGTGCCGTCCAGGCCGGCATATTTTTTCGGCACTTTGTCAAGATCTACCTGCAGGCCGTCCGCCAGCTCGCCAATGGCCACGGAGACGCCGCCTGCACCGAAATCGTTGCACTTCTTTATAATATAGGAAACTTCCTCTCTCCGGAACAGTCTCTGCACCTTGCGCTCGGTCGGCGGGTTGCCCTTCTGGACCTCCGCACCGCAGGTGTCGATGGAAGCCGTCGTGTGCGCCTTGGAAGAGCCTGTCGCGCCGCCGCAGCCGTCGCGTCCCGTGCGCCCTCCGAGAAGAATGATCACATCACCCGGATCGGAAGTCAGCCGCTGCACCGCACGGCGCGGCGCAGCACCCAGGACAGCGCCGATCTCCATGCGCTTCGCCACATAGTTGGGATGATAAATCTCCTTTACCAGACCTGTCGCCAGACCGATCTGATTGCCGTAGGAACTGTAACCGCCGGCCGCCGAACGAACGATCTTCTTCTGCGGCAGCTTGCCCGGCAGGGTATCTTTCACAGAAATCGTCGGGTCTGCCGCGCCCGTCACGCGCATCGCCTGATAGACATAGGTGCGGCCGGAAAGCGGATCGCGGATCGCGCCGCCCAGGCATGTAGCCGCACCGCCGAAAGGCTCGATCTCGGTCGGATGGTTGTGGGTCTCATTTTTAAAATTAATGAGCCACTCTTCCTCCTTCCCGTCGACCGTCAGAGGCACCACGATGGAGCAGGCGTTGATCTCATCCGACTCTTCCTGATCCTGAAGCTTTCCATCTTTTTTCAGTTTTTTCATCGCCATCAGAGCCAGATCCATCAGGCAGACAAACTTTTCCGGACGATCTGCATAGATCTCCGCAAAATTCTCCTGATACTGCTCATAGGCTTTCTGAATCGGCTCCAGATAATAGCCGTCCCCGAAGCTGATATCCTTCAGTTCTGTCGAAAACGTCGTGTGACGGCAGTGATCTGACCAGTAGGTATCCAGCACACGGATCTCCGTCATGGACGGGTCTCTGTGCTCCTCCCCCGCAAAATACTTCTGAATATGAAGGAAATCCGCGAATGTCATGGCCAGTCCCAGGGAATCATAGAGCTCCTTTAGGGGAGCTTCCGCCATCGTGGAAAATCCGTTGAAAATCACGACATCGTCCGGTTCCGCAAAGTCCTGCACCAGCGTCTGCGGCTTTTCCAGACCGGTCTCGCGGGAATCCACCGGGTTGATGCAATGATGCTTGATCGCCGCAAGCTGCTCGTCCGTGATATCCCCCTCAATAACATAGGTCGTGGCGCTGCGGATGATCGGCTCCTCCTCCTCATTCAACAGCTTCACGCACTGCTCCGCAGAATCCGCCCTCTGATCAAACTGCCCGGGCAGGAACTCCACACTGAAAGTCTTCCCTCCGTTTAAATCAAAAGTTTCCTCATAGACAAAATCCACCGGCGGCTCCGAGAAAACGCTGACAAGAGCCTTCCCGTAAGTCTCCTCCGAAATATTTTCCACGTCATAGCGGACCAGTTCCCGCACTTTCGTCACGCCGGGAATGCCGAGGTAGCTTCTGATCTCCGCCTCCAGTTCCCGCGCTTTTACCGCGTAGGCGTCCTTTTTTTCCACGTATACTCTGCGTACATTACTCATTTTATTTCCTCCCGATTACTCACTTACGTTACGCTGCCGTTTTATAATCCATAATAAAAATCTTACTTGCAATCTTTTCTAATCGTTCCAGAATATCGTCAATTCTTTCCAAAACAGAAGCTGAAAAAAACTCTTCTCCGCACTGCTCGCATTTTCTGCAGGGAACATTTTCAATGATTACATAGCAATTATTTAACTGCGCAAAATATGTCGTTACCGCATCATCCATTGAACCATTCTTACATGTCAGACATCTCATATTTTCTTCTCCTTTCTGGTCTTAAAATCAGGCTGCCATTTTTCAAAATCCGGAAAATACGCTGTGACAATTCGACTTCCAGTCCCCTCATCACTCATAACAACATGAATTACATTCTTCTTTTCTGTATATCCAAGTATCAGGCAACTTGGATAAGGAAAATCTTCTGGATATTGTTCGATTATTTCACCTGTCATCACCGCATTTCGTATGTCTTTCTTCCTAATATTTCGCTGACGGCATCGTTCTGAAGAATGCTGTGTCATCAACACATTGTCCTGTTGGTAGTATAAACGTAACTTTTCAATATCAATCACAATACATGCCCCTTCTCATACAATATTGCTGATCACAAATATCCATTCACTGTATAACCCAGACTCATCATATCATGAATCTGTGATTCATGATCGCATTTCGCCGCTCGCCGAATGCACCAGTGCATTCTTCACGCTTGCGCTCATTGTATCTTATTTTTAGGATAAAATCAATCTACTTCTCTCCAGAAGTCATTTAACATCCCCGGCAGTGTCCGCAGATTGCACACCCTGCAGTCCTCCCACTCCCGCGGAAACAGCCGGCTGTAATTCCTCCGCAGAAAACGCTCATCCAGCAAGCCGATCACGCCGCAGTCCGTCGCAGTGCGGATCACGCGCCCGGCCGCCTGCATGACCTTGTTCATGCCTGGATACTGATAGGCGTACTCGAATCCCCTATTCAAATCATTATAAAAAGATTTTAATATCTCCCGCCGGTTACAGATCTGCGGCAGCCCGGTTCCCACCACCAGAACGCCGATCAGCTGATCATGCTTCAAGTCAATCCCCTCGGAAAAAATCCCGCCCAGGACACAGAACGCCACAAAGGACCGCTCCCGCTTTTTGGAAAACTCCCCGATAAACTCCTCCCGCTGGGCTTCCCGCATATTGGCACTCTGCACTGCGCAGTCCATTTCCCCTGCATTCTCCGCACAAAACTGCTCATACACCTGGTCCATAAAATAATATGACGGAAAAAATACAATATAATTTCCGCATCGTGCCTTTGCCGTCACCCGGATATACTCTGCAATCCGCTGAAACTCCGTCAGATTTCGCCTTGTATACAGGCTGCTGACATCTCCGGCCGCAAAAAGCAGCCGTTGTTTTTTCTGAAACGCGGAATCCGCATAGACCGCGTAATTATCCTGCCTGGTGCTCAGCAGACTTTTATAATACTGTACCGGCAAAAGCGTCGCGGAAAAAAAGACGGCACTCCTCCCCTTATCCAGACAGGTCTGCAGATTCGACGCCGGATTGACGCAGTACAGGTGCAGGCAGAAATGATTTTCCCCGTCAAAATCCGAATAAATCACATAATTTTCATCCGCGAGCTCATACATTGCCATAAAATGCCGCAGTGCAAAATAAAACTCCGTAACTTCTTTCCGTTCCGGGAATTCCGCACGCTGCCGCAAAAACTCATCCATCAGCGACAGAAGACGCATCAGAGAAAAGGAAAAACTCTCTATGCCCGTATACACGGTGTATTTTTCGCACTCCCGCTTCCACTCCAGCATCTGTCGGTTGCATTTTTCCAATACAGAAGCAATCTTCCGGTTGTGAGTGCGAAAAATCCGTTTCATTTTCAGGAAATCTTCCTTGACCAGGACGGCGCTGTACATCTCCCGCCCGCGCTCCACCAGATTGTGCGCCTCGTCGACGAGAAACAGATACGCCCCTTTCTCCCCCTCCGCGAAGAACCGTTTCAGGTACACATTTGGATCAAAGACATAATTATAATCACAGACGATCGCATCCGACCAGAGAGACAGATCCAGCGCCATCTCAAACGGGCAGACCTGATACTGTTCCGCGCAGGCCAGCAGGACCTCTCTGGTATAATCATCCTCCGCCGTCATCAGGGAAAAGACCGCATCGTTAACCCGGTCGTAATGTCCCTTTGCGTACGGACAGTTTACCGGATTACAGTCCATCGTCTCACAGGGACAGAGCTTCTCTTTCGCCGTGAGGGTCAGCACCTTCAACCGGCACCCCTCATTTTTCAGACAGTCAAAAGCATCCTTTGCCACCGTTCGGGTGATGGTTTTTGCCGTCAGATAAAAAATCCGGTCCGCCAGCCCCTCGCCCACCGCTTTCACCGCGGGGAACACCGTCGCGATTGTCTTGCCCGTACCGGTGGGCGCCTGCAAAAACAGTATCTTTTTCCGCGCGATTGTCCGGTAGACGTCCCCCACCAGCTTTTTCTGTCCCTCCCGATAGGGAAAGGGAAACTCCAGCACTTTGATGGAATCCCTGCGGATCAGATTCCACTCATACTGGTGATCCGTCCACTTCCGATAGGACGCAATCACTTCCTCAAACCAGATACGCAGCGTTTCAAAGGAATACACCTCCTCAAAACGCCGGATCTCCTCCGTATCCAGGTCACAGTAGGTAATCTGCACACCCATCCGGTCAAGCCCCTGCTGCAGGGCAAAAATATAGGCGTAGCATTTCGCCTGCGCCAGATGAACCGGATAGGGCTCCGTAAAACGGGTCACATCCGTATACATGCACTTAATCTCGTCTATGTAAAAAATCCGTTCTTCAAGGGCACCCGTGTCAGATACAAAAGCAACTTCTGTGCGCTGGCCTTCGGAATCTCGTTTCGCTTCCGGCAGCCCGGATTGTTTTCCTAACGCTATATCATCCGCAACAGAATCTGACGTCTCACTCACAGACGACACAGAATCCGTCTCCGCTCTCAAATATCCCTCCGGATTCTCTTCCGCCGCTGGATTCTCCGAAATTTCTTTCGGCGCCCGCCGCCAGAACACGCCATCCGCTCTCCCCTCCACGGAAAGCAGATAATGCCCCATGATCAGCTCATGCTTTAGAGTCACCTCCGACCGGTACTCCGAACCCATGCGCTTCTGGATCTTACGGTGCATCCGGCTTCCTTCCTGCATGGCCTCCTGGCGAACTCCCCTGCCGACCCGGTTATCGATATCACCGGACCGGAACACAAATTCCACCAGATTGCGGACGGAGATACGGATCTTCTCCTGCTCAATGATCTCCACACTCTGCTGCGAATCCCCTGATAGTAGCTGACTCATCTTAAAAAACCGCTGCCTTTCTTTCCGTAATATTTCGTTTATATTATAATGCAGCCTCCGCGAATGTACAATGCCGGTTCAAAAAGTTTATGAATCAAAAAACCGCAGACCATTTGCCGTTGGTCTGCGGGGAATTTACCAAAATTTTATAATGTTTATACTTATTTACCGGGGTCTGACCCCATTAGACCATTAGAACGGCCGGCAGCAGCATCCGCCGAACATAGACATAAGGCAGCACAATGTCAGACATAAACCGCCGGTATTTCCAAAAGGCCGCTCATAGGAAGACCCCATATTCTGATACCAGGTGCCTCCAAACTCCAGGTTCTGCAGGAACTGTCGATACTCCATATTGCTCGGCTCCATCTCGACTGCCTTTCTGGCAAACTCCATGGCCTGGACATTATTCCCCACGCCCTGATGAGCCGCTGCGGTAAAATAATACCAGCGCGCGGAGCGCTGACTGTTCGGCATGCGGTTCAGGGTATTCAAAGCTTCACTGAAATGACCGCTGTTGATATAATTGGCCGCAGCCCGCATCTCCGGAGAATTATTGTAGGAATTGCCATAGGCGCCCTGGCCGCCATAGGACTGTCCGCCATAACCGCCCCGGTTGTAACCGCCCTGGCTATAACCACCGTAGCCTCCCTGACCGTACGCACCGGAACCGAACGGTCCGCGATTCTGAGCGCTGCCGTTCTGATAACCGCCGGAATATCCCTGCTGCTTCTCCTTCATAATCTGGTTATACGCCTGCTGTACTTCTTTAAACCGCTCCTCAGCCACCTCCGGATGCGCGCTGTTGACATTCGAATCCGGGTGGTACTTCCGGCTTAGCTGTCTGTATGCTTTTTTTATTTCCTCATCTGTGGCATCATGTGAAACACCCAGAATCTCATATGGATCCCTCACTTTGGATTCCTCCGTTTTTTCTCCTGCAGGTATTCGTATTTCGACCACACGCCGGAATACAGAATATTCCGGATAATATCCGCGTGCAATAATATGGGCAGCCGCTCAAAAGACTTGGCGCATTCCGACATCATGCTGGTCAGAATCAGCTTGCTCAATGTCTCAAAATCCGCCGGGCTGTTCTTCGCCATACTGAGAAAAGGATTGTACTCATTCCTGCGCCGGTCGCGGTCCAGATCCTCATAGGCATCCATCAGATAGATAAACTTGCCGAGATAAAACCCGAGACACTTAAGCTCATCCGCCCACAAATCATCCCTCCAGGCAAAGATCTCACCCAGCATCTCACCGGTCAGACCCGCAATCGCGTCAATATTCTCCTCCCGCTTCGCCTCCAGCATGTTCAGACGGTTCATATAATTTTCCAGCGCCTGCGCCTGCCGCGGATACTTTGCGGAAATTCGCTGATAATCGCGCTTCAGCATCCGGGACATCACATGCTTCGGAAGGTTGTGATCGTCTTTCCAGTCGTCAATCAGGTTATGATAAGACAAAAGAACATTCATGTCGGAAGCATAATGGGAAGCCTCATTGATATAAGCGGTCTTCTTTTTGGCTGGATGGAGCGGACAGACAAAACAGTTCTCCTCATTATCCAGCTCATATAGGCCTGTCAGCAAAATAATCAGAAATGTCATGTCATAGTTCAGCAGCATCTGCCCCTTTACGCCGCTGCTCTTTTTCAGCACCTGACAAAGACCGCAATAGTAGGACTGATACTGCTGCCTGCTCTCCTCCGATAAACTTTTCTGATTGACGTAAATATAACCAAACATAGCTGCTCCTGCCGCGAGGCATTCATCCCGTTATAATATATGTAATCAAATCTGCCATCTGATCTCAAATAAACACATCCGCTCAGGGTTTTCATGTGCCTGTCTTTCATTTTACTAGTTGAGAAAATGCTGTCAACCATCCTGTTATCTTTTTAGAAAGATTTTATCTTTTTAAGATGAACAGAACTGATGCAATGGCGCATAACAAACCACCCATATTATACGCTTTCCTGAAGAATCTGCAGCCGGCGGCGGAACATTTCCCGATACTGCGGCAGTTCCGCAAAACACTCATCCGCGACATCCCGAATCTGATGCAGGCCATTTTTCTTTACAGCCTCCCGTGCCGCTTCCATCTGACTGCGGTGTCTGCCCCACAGGGTCTGGCAGTTTGCCCCTTCCGGCGTCTGATATGCGCAAAAAGCCCGGTTAAAATCCATCAGCGGATACAGACGCACCGGTTTGTTCGTAGCATTTTTTATCAGCACCCCCCAGTTGCCCCAGTGCCGGTCCGTATTCCCCACCAGATAATCCACAACATTCATCATGTAGTAATTGTGCCGATCCAGCTGCAGAACATATTTCTGTGTGTTGCGGTCGTGATTCAGAGAATAAATTTCAAATGCCTCCATGGACACAATGGAAAACTCCGGAGAAGTGATATTCTCACTCACAGTCACACGCTCTCCGTCAAACCATCCCTCCTCATACAGCACCTGGGACACATCAAAACAACGGCAGATCCGACTGGCCAGAAGTTCCCGCGCCACAGCCTCTTCCCCGCCGTCCTTCAAAAGTTCAAACCCATGATCGACTCGTTTCCAGGCCTTGGGGAAACAGCCATTGGTAGACAGGTCCCGCGCCAATTCTTCGTTGTCTACCGTATACTGGCGCCCTTTTAACGCGATATCAATAAATGCGTTGCTCAGGTGATTTTCATAAAGGTTTACCTCGGAAAACGAAATCTTCTCCTCTTTCTGTTTCACCCAGAACACATCCGTCAGAGAAGCACAGCGGTAAGACAGCGCCACCTCAGCCCGTTCCCTGTCCGTCACAGCCTGCTTCATTCCGATGCTGTTTAAAATCTCTTTCGCGTACTTTCTGTCCAGAGTCAACACGCGGGTAGCACACCAGTAATAAAAATTGGTGATATTGTTGACCAGGGTATCGATATCCCGTCCGGAATCATCCAGGTACAGGTTATACGGCATAAAAGAGCGAAAGTATACTTTGCAGCGGCCCGAGGTATCAATTCTCGCAACCCTGCGGTTTTTATGCATGATGTCATAAATTATCCCTGCCATTTTATGTCTCCTGCAACTCCTCTCTCCACAGTTTTTCCTACTGATAAAATAAAAAGCGCCTTGCGGCGTTTTTTATCATGAACACGACGATAAGCCAGATTATTTCATATGTCTGAAATAACCGCTGCCGATTACCTCAGGTCTTTTTTATAAAAGTCGTCCGGCATTTCGGACAGGTAATCTCAATCCTGCCTTTCCCTTTCGGCACGCGCACCTTCTGGCTGCAGTGCGGACAAAAGAAAAACCTGTAATACTTCCGCTGCTCCCGCTGCCGTCTGCGCTCCTCCGCCGTCGGCCTGCTGTAGCTGCGCTGTCCTCCGGACTGACGGCCATAACTTCCGCCGGATCTGCCGCCTCTGCGGAAACGGGACGTGAAATCCAGGAAGCGGTCATTCTCCGCACTGCGCTTACCCGTGTTTCTCGAAAACATACGAAAATATGTCCAGACCAGAAGCACCAGAGCGATATACCAGATAATCCGGTTCTTTGTAAAAAGATTCACAACAATCAAAACCAGGGTAACAACGGAAAGACATTGATTTAACTGGTCATTGCCATACCGACCATCCATAAATTCCTGAAATCTGTTTCTCATTTTTTACGCCTCATTTCACGCATTGTATAAGCTGGCGGTCAATATACAGTCATTTAAGCTCAGATCAGCACTTCAACAATCCGCCCGCTCACCGCTTTTGTTTTTCCTGTCTTTCATTTTAACCACTGAAAAAAAGCTGTCAACCATCCTATTATCTTTTTAGAAACTTTTTATCATTTGTAATTAATCATAAAAACAAAAAGCGCCTTGCGGCGCTTTTTTCATGAGCAAAACGATAAGCCGGGTTATGTCGTGTGTGATCATCTGTCTAGGATAACCGTCGCCGGTTACCTCAAGCAACCTACCTGAAGCTGGCGGGCCGCGTCATCGCTTCGTTTCGGTCTTGCTTCGGATGGGGTTTACATG
>JAJQCB010000058.1 GCA_021203005.1 Clostridiales bacterium
TGATGATCGGCGCGGCATTTCTGCTGTCTTTGCTTGGGAAAATGGCTTCCGGCCATCGCAGGGAGGGGCGGAAGGAGGCTGGCAAGGGTGACGGAGCGGGGGGAGGCTCCCGGGCAGCCGGTCAGGGTTCGTTCCGGATGAATGGTGAGAATGCGTGGAGAATCTGGAAGCGCGACAGGCGCAATCATGCCAGCCCGAATTCTGCCCAGACGGAAGCAGCCGCGGCGGGGGCGCTCGGCGTTCAGCTGGCCGGAGACGCGTGGTATTTCGGGGTAAAGCATGAAAAACCGACGATCGGGGACGCCCTGCGGCCGGTGGAGGAGGAAGACATCGTCCGCGTCAACCGGCTGATGTATGCGGCGAGTATTCTGGCAGCAGTCATCTTTATTGGGGTCAGACCCCGGTAAAAAAGAATAAATTTTATTAATTTTTTATAAAGATAGCGGCTTTTTTGGCGAAGCATCACAGATTTTAAAGAGCAGGCACACAGGAGGACAGATATGTCAGCGTCGTCGCACAAAAGAAAAAAACGCAGAAAAGTTTCGGATGTATTGTATTCCATGAAACATATTCTGATCGGGCTGTCCTGTCTGGCTGTGATTCTGATGGTGATTGTGGCTTTCACGAAACGCAGCGGCAGCGTCGATGTCGCTGTGGCAGTGCAGAATATTTCGGAGGAGAGCATTGAGGCTCATACGCCGGACTTCGAGGTGAATCTGCTGACAGTCAACGAGTATTCCCGGCCGGGAATTGCCCTGGAGGAGGTCAATGGCATCGTGATTCACTATACCGCCAATCCGGGTACATCGGCTCAGGCTAACCGGGATTATTTTGAGGGGCTGAAAGACTCCCATGCGACGAAAGCCAGCGCGCATTTTATCGTGGGTCTGGAGGGGGAGATTGTTCAATGTATTCCGACGGCGGAGATTGCTTACGCTTCCAATGACAGGAACAGCGATACCCTCTCGATTGAGTGCTGTTATGAGAACGAGGATGGTTCTTTCAATCAGGCTACTTATGATTCTGTGATACATCTGACAGCCTGGCTCTGCGCGAAGTTCGGGCTGACTTCGGAAGATGTCATCCGCCATTATGATATTACCGGAAAAATGTGCCCCATCTACTATGTGGAGAACCCCGATGCCTGGGAACAGTTTAAAGAAGATGTGGATGATTATCTGATGTCGATGTAAAATTGCCATAAAATTGAGTGAAAAGGAACGATAATAAACGCGGAAATATGGTATTCTAACGAAGAGGAAGATGTAAACTTCATAAAATTCTAACTGCGCGGTTGGACGTTCTGCAGAGCATCCAACTCAACTTCCACAGTTAGAAAAATCTGTAAAATCGGGAGGGCAAAATGGACAAATTTGTATTGAACGTAATCCATCGCCCGGAAATGGTGCCGGAGTATTCGGCGACCGTGACCGGGCAGGGAAAAGAGGAGGATATCGGGGATACCGCGCTGCTCACAGAGTCTCTGGATATCTTTAAGACGCAGCAGCGGATTGCCCATGAGAATGGTCTGAAGGTGACGATCCACATGACCTACGCGTCTCTGTTTAACGATGAGGCGGTGGAGATCGCGAAGCATGACCATGCGACGTATGGGGATGAGATCGCACTGTCCCTGCTGGGGCTTCCCTGCGAGGAATTCCGCGAGAAGTATCAGACGAAGGATTTCTGCATCTGGATGTTTTCCATGGAGGAGAAAAAGGCGATTGTCAACGATGTGTTTGAAAAGTTCCATGACCGCTTTGGATTTTATCCGGAGTCGACCGGTTCCTACTACATGGATGCCGACCTGATCAATTATATTAAGGCAACCTATCCCACGGTAAAGTGTGCGATCGCTACCTGCTGGGAGGAGGGACCGAAAGCCTACCATACCTGCAACAATTCCTGGTATACGCTTTTCGACGGAGGTCCGTGGAATCCCTGGATTCCTTCGAAGCAGAACACGCATGCACCGGCGGCCAATGAGGCGGAGGACAGCGGTATCGTGGCGATTCCCCACCTGTCCAGAGATCTGATTGCCTGCTATGACGGAAACGGATCAAACTTTGGTACCCATCCGCAGAATGTGCTGCGCGGTATGATTTACGATACGAAGACCTGGGAATACCCTTATCTGTATAATCTGATCGACCAGTACCGGGCACTGGAAAAATACAACAACGGTTATGCCTATAACATGATGTTTGTGGGGCCGGGCTGGATGAACAAGATGGGCCGGTGGGAAGCTCCCTACGAGCTTCTGGTAAAATCCTACACGGACGGCTGCAAGTATTACAAGAAGCTGAAGGATGAGGACAAGCTGATCGATATGACGATGTCAGAGTTTGCCGATTATTACAGGGAAAAGAAGACCTATACCGAGCCGGAGTGTGCGATCTGGCGGGATATCCTCTACGGTTCCGACAAGCAGCTGTTCTGGTACTGCGATCCCTACATGCGCGTCTGTGTCAACATGGATCAGGGCGGCGCGATCGTGGACCTGCGTCCTTACGCGGCGAAGCTGGAATGGCCAGTGGGTATCGGCACAAAGCATGTGCAGGATGCGTCCTATCCGTTCCTGATTCAGGAAAAATACCGGGCGGGATATTTTACGCACTATGCCGGGGAGGGTACCATCCGCAGCGCCAAGCTGTCCTATAAGGGGGAGGAAGTAGACCTCGCCCTGTGCCGGACAAAAGCGCATTTTTCCCAGGAGGGAAAAACCCGGATACTGACTCTGGATCCGGTGACGATTGAATTCCGCGGTCTGTCTGTGACGCTGCAGACGAAGGAATATTTTGAGGAGGGTTCTTCCTCTGTTAAAATCGAGCGGAATATTCTGGAAATGAGTGATCCGACGGCGGAGGTTGCGCTGAACGAGTATATGGTGGCCTGCTACGGCACCACGGAGTATCCGGAGGATATGACGGGGATTCTCTTAAAGTGCGAAGGCACAGAGGAGAAGGAAATTTCTTATGAGTACCGTTGCCGGGAGGCGTCTCTCGCGGGCGCTGCGGCAGTGAGCGCGACGATTCCCGCCATCGAGACGAAAGTTTCCATGACTGCGTCTGATGATGCGGCAGAGGGATATATCCGGGAGGGATATGCGTTTTCCCCGATGTTTACGCTGGGATACAGGAAAAATATTGCGGATAAGGAGGTCTTTGCGACATGGCTCAATCTGGAAAAGGCAAATTAAATTACAGATGCCCTTCCTGCTTTATGCGGGATCTGGACATTGATATGTTTTACGATAAGGA
>JAJQCB010000286.1 GCA_021203005.1 Clostridiales bacterium
ATTGCAGGTTAAAAATGAGGAGACACTGATTATCGAGAAGTACTGCAACGTTTATGATCTATGATTGCACCGTGCCGTTCGCACTTAAGAGTCAGTTCCGGCGCGCGCAGTTTATGGATGTGGATCCGAAAAAATGGATCCCGTAATATTTCAAAACCCTTCCATAAAAATGGCGGGCGCGGTGCATCATACACTGCGCCCGTTGTTTTTCCCATAATTTGTGAATGTATTTCCGGCTTGACAAATAATTCATCCGAATGTTAAACTAAGCCGGTAAAAAAATGAATCAACTGTTAAACGACACACGTATTGCTTTTGCATGTAAATCTGATTACGGGAACATCTTTCAGATTTCAAAGTAATATGTATGTCGTTATTTTTTGTGTGTCAGAATTTTTTATAACAAAGAATGCTTTTTTACAGTCGGCTTGAAAGGCGTTCTTTTTTCTGCACACAAAAAGGAAAGGAGAAATGAGTAATATGCCGCAAAATCAATTTCAGAGAATGATGTTCGCCCTGATCACCGTTGTTATCACTGTTCACGCGTACGTGTTTTACAGTCTCTATGTGGTCAACGGCTCCTACTTTTTATCCATCGACGGGGCAACCAGTGTAATCGACGGGATCAATCGCCAGGGAGGTGTTTACGCGTTTGGGCATTATCTGCCGATCTGGGCGATCATACTGATTGAATTCTGCCTTGCCTACACGCTGGAAAACGTGCTCGGAAGCCCTTGCTCTTTCAAATTGGCCTGCAAGGTTTTCAATCCGGCCGAGACACACCATATGATGTTTGAGACCGCAATCATCTGCGCCACGGTAGGTCTCATGTGCCCAGCCATGAGTTTCCTGGCATCTATTATGTATTATCCGTACTACGCGGGATTTTCCATTGTCACGCTTTTCGCCAACTGGCTGAAACTTGTGTGCTTTAATTTCCCGTTTGCTTATTTTACGCAGCTGTTTTTTATTCAGCCGTTAGTGAGAACCATTTTTAAAGCTATTTTTGTCCGTGATAAACAGGGGGCTGCGAAATCACAGCAGGAGAAACAGGATGCAGGAGAAACAGCTTCTGTCTCCGCGGCAAACGGCATTATCACGGTTGGCCGTGAATTCTGCAGCGGCGGTGCGGAGACAGCGAAGAAGCTGGCAGAGAAGCTCGGATACAAATATGTTGATAAGGAGCTGATCTATCAGACCGCATCCGGTCTGGGTATGTTCCCCGAATACATTGAAAAACTCGAAGAGCGGCCCACCGGATATTTTGATATTCCGCCTCACTGGATTGGCGCTTCCGGCTGGTATGCCGATCAGGCGGAACACTCCATGTCGGATAACATGAAGATCATGAACGCCCAGAGAAAGATCATTGAAAACTACGCAAAAGAATCGGGTGTCGTCATTGTAGGCCGTACCGCTGACCAGATTCTGAAAGGTTATCCGAATGTGCTGAGCGTGTTCTTCCACGCAGATGAAGAAAAAAGGATCCGGCGCTGCCAGGATATCTCAGACTGCAGCAAAGAACAGGCCCGGAAGGCCATTCACCAGGTTGACCGTCTTCGGGCTGAATACTACAACAGCACAACCGGCGGCAAATGGGGCGCAAAAAACAACTACGATATGTATCTTGATCTGGGTGAGCTTGGGACAGATCAGGCGGTTGAACAGATTTTAGAAAAGATAAAACAGAATTAAAAAAGCGGCCGGACACACATCGTGAGGATGTACTGCACCCGCCAAAATCATTTTATAATTATATTCTAAATTTTTTACAAAGCGTTCATTGCTTTCAGAGAGCGTCAGGGATTATACTGGTTTTAGAAATGCTTGACAGGAAAGGGGATGTTAGTATGTCATGTTATTGTAATAGCTGCGGGGCAGTGATTGATGACGGCAGTAATTTTTGTCCGCATTGCGGTGCATCTCTCAATGGCTCTTCGGGAACGGTGAATCAGAATAATACAGCGGGAACAAATTCCGGCTGGTCTGACGCTGCGAAGACGGCGGCAATGGTCGGAGGAGCCGTGATTGGTGCTTCTACGCTGACCGGTCTCGCCCGGAGGGTGACGCACAGGAGGCGTCCGCCGTATATACCGCCGATGGGAGGTCCGCCGCCGATGGGAAGACCGCCGATGGGAGGCCCCGGAATGGGTGGACCAGGAGGTCCACGTATGGGAGGACCGGGAGGAAGATTCTGAGGCCGCAGATAACCTGGCAGGTGTTTATAAGGATAGACAACGGATGGCAGAATACACAGAGTTGGAGGGGTGCAGATATGGGCACATTACGCGATGTAAAACAAAAAATGAAGCAGGATAAAGATTTGCGCAAGACGCTGGTTCGCAGTGCCAAGGATGAAATCATGATCGACGTGGATGGCGATGGCATACCGGATGTGGCGCTGATGGATTCCACCGGCGATGGCAATATTGATACGCTTGCCATGGATCTCACGGGCGACGGGGAGTTTAACCTTTATTTCAATGATACCGATGGCAACGGCATTCCGGATATGGTTCTTCTGGATGAGGACGGAGATGGAATCATTGAAGTAATCGCGATCGGGAAAGAGATTGAAGCGCAGATGATAGAGGCCGCGAGCACGATACTGGCTATGATGGCAGCCGGGGACTATGTGGCGGAGGCGCTGGATCAGGCGCTGGATGATCTTCAGGAGCTTCTGATCGAGGCGAAGAAAGAATTAGAGGAATATTTTTCACTGTAAAATGAAAAAACAGGGAGCCGGGCCGGATGCCGACTCCCTGTTTTTCATCATGTACCTGAAAAACAGTCGCTCCTGTTTTTTTTAAATCCTGCCGTACCGCAGGTTTGTACTTGATAATTGCGGAACGTTGTGATAGGCTATAGCAGTATTTTAAAGTATTATGAAGTATATATCGTATCCTGAATATAAAACGGAAGTATGGAAATTGAGGTGAAAGAATGATCGGGGCGGGAGACTTTATGCAGGTGTTTTTGATCTGCATGCTGGCCGGGATTGCGGCAGGTGTTGAAATTGGGTTCGCAGGCGTGTCGGCGCCGACGATTATCGCACCGGTATTGATTGCCTGTCTCGGTTATCCGTGGTATGAGGCGGTCGGAATCGGCCTGACTGCGGAGGTGCTTTCCGCGGTGTCCTCCGCTTATGTGTATAAAAAGAATAAAAATGTAGATTTAAAGGGCGGGACGCTCATGGTGTCCTGCGTGCTGATTTTCACTTTTATCGGAAGTTATTTTTCGCAGTATCTGCCGAATTCCGAGATGGGATGGATCACGATTATTCTGTCGCTTGTCATGGGGCTGCGTTTTGTCCTGAATCCCACCGGCAATAAAAATCAGAAATTTATTGAGGGAAAGGCTTCCCTGCGGGTGGTTCTGTCCATTCTGGTGGGGTGTTATATCGGATTCTGGTGCGGGCTGCTGGGTGCAGGCGGCGGCATGATGATGCTGTTCGGTCTGACCTGTGTGCTGGGATATGAATTGAAGATGGCGGTCGGCACCAGCGGATTTGTCATGGTTTTTACGGCGCTGATCGGCGCGGTATCTCATTTTTATTATGGAGAAATGACGGATTATATCCCGGCGGTGATCATCTGCAGCATTTTTACATTGCTGGCTGCTTCTGTTTCGGCGCGGTTTGCCAACCGGATGAGTGCTGTGAAGACCAGCTATTTTACGGGAACGATTCTGTTGGTTCTGTGTGGGGCAATGATTATAAAGCTGGTTTTCGCCTTATGAATGGCATTGGCTGGGATAAATTATCTGAGGGGATGCGCATGAAAAAAGAAAAAAATACGGTATACATATGGGTCACGATTATCACCATAGCGGCGGTCATCCTGGCGTTGTATCTGGGAGCGGCTTTTTATTTTCAGAGTCATTTTTTCCCTCATACTACGATAAATGGGGAGGATTATGGTCTGAAGACGGCGGAAACCCTGAAAGAGTATAATGTTGAACTCGGCGACACGTATCTGCTTACTGTGTGTGACAGGGACGGAAATGAATATTCATTGAGCGGAACAGATTTTTCCTATGCGTATGTGGATGCCGGAGCGGAGGAAGAGCTGCTGGAGAGTCAGAACGCGTTTGCCTGGCCTGTGGAACTGACAAAGGAGCATGCCTATAGCATGGAGGCGGCCTGGTCCTATGATGCGGACGCACTGGAGGAGCAGATCCTGGCGCTGGATTTTCTGAATCAGACGGAATATGAGGCTCCGCAGGATGCTGCGCTTACGATGTCGGAGGAGGGGCTTTACGAGATCACACCTGAGACCTATGGAAACACGCCCATTTCGGAGAAGGTTGTGAGCGCTGTGACGGAGGCAGTGGATGCGGGGCTGACGGAGTGCACTCTGGGAGATGACTGCTATGTGGCGCCGGAAGTTACGGCGGAGGATGAACAACTCGTCAAGGCGTTGGAGCAGCTGCAATTTTATCAGAATGCAGTAATTCAATATGAGATTGAGGGCGTGGATGAGTCGCTGTCCGCAAAAGAGATCGGTGAGATGCTGGTGATCGATGAGGATTACGCGGTATCGATTGATGCGGACAAGGTGGCGGCTTTCGCGCAGACCCTGGCTTCCGCTTATAATACATATGGCGATGTGCGCTCTTTTGTCACAACGCAGGGAGATACAATAGAAATTGGCGGTGGAGATTACGGATGGGTGATTGACAAATCCGGTGAGGCGGCGCAGATTCTGGAGGATCTGGCGGGAGGCGAGCCTGTCACCAGAGAGCCGGTATATGAGCAGACGGCGCAGGTCAGCGGTCTGGACGATATCGGCGATACCTATGTGGAACTGGACTACACAAACCAGCACCTGTATTATTACGAGGACGGATCGCTGGTGCTTGACTGTGATATTGTGTCCGGAAAAATTTCCAATGGAAATGGCTCGCCGGACGGGATTTTTAAAATTGTCTATAAGCAGAGCCCGGCTACGCTGGTCGGGGAAGATTATGCGTCAGATGTGACTTATTTCATGCCGTTTGCCTACAATGTAGGGATTCACGATGCGAGCTGGCGCAGCTCATTCGGCGGCAGTATCTATGTCAATTCCGGTTCCCATGGCTGCATCAATGTGCCAGCCGGTGCGGCGCAGCAGCTGTACGAGCTGCTGGAGGTGGGGACGCCGGTGGTGGCGTATTACCGTGAGGCGGTGAAGCTCACGTCAAACAGCAGTAAGATTTCCAATGCCTATTCTTATGCGGGGGACTGAGCGGAGAAAGGATGTTTACATGACCATTGAAAAAAACCGGAGTTCCGTTGCATTTAGGCGACCCCGGTTTCCTTTTATGCAGATTTGTGCGATTCCAGTTTCTTTTGCTTTTTTCTGTGCATCAGTCCGTAAATAAACCCTCTGTTTTCCGGATTCATGCGCAGGACGCGCGGCAGGGGGATGCATCCCGCTGCAAAGCACACCGCAGCCATCCATCCCAGCTGATCGATCGGGAAGAAAATGATAGTCAAGGCAAGCGCACCCGGCGGCTGCTGCAGGATTGTTCCCAGAAGAGCGGCCGTCACGACGACAACGCTCAGAATCTGGCTGGTCCCGAGAAGTGAGGACAGGCCGTACCCGATACTTAAACCCGAAAAAATAACCGGAAAGAAATGTCCGCCGCGCCATCCGGATTCGATGCATACATTTGTCAGAAACAGCTTTACCGTCCCGATCAGAATCAGCAGCCAGGGTGTATACTGATAGTATTCATATTGAATCAGCTGAATATCACTGCCGCCGGAAAACATGGTCATGGGGAGAGCCGTCCCGATCAGTCCGAGAATCAGACCGCCGAGAATTGCATTGATAATGTCCAGTTTTTTCGCGCGCAGCATTCCGAAGAACCGCGATGTCAGCTTTCGGAAAAATAAAAACAGGTAACCGGATCCGATGCCTGCCGCAGCCAGCAGTATCACCGAAAAGCGGTCTTTCATGTAAATTTCTCCGGAATTCAGATGCGGGATCGTAAATGCACTCCCAAACAGCCAGTTCATCAGCAGATAGACGAGCAGTGCGGTCACACCGGTTGCCATGCCTGTCGTAATCTGTTCCGACCGTTTCCATTTGGCGGATGCTTCATAATCCGGAAGCCGGTTTGCAGGGGAAAGAAGATTCCTTAACATCCGGCGGAACAAATATCCTACGGATGCGCCGGAATTTTCCTCGAGACAGGTCTGTATGGTATCCCTGGCCAGGTCAAACTGCGCCATTGCCCAGAAGCAAAGCCCCAAAAGCAGGCAGACCAGACCGGACTCCGGACCGATTGACCCGCCGAAAAACAGGGAAAGAAAAGCGGCAATAACAGTGATATGCAGATTTTTAAACGGATAAAAACCGTCCTCATTCACACGCCTGACGGCATCCGCCATGCTTTCCGGATAGGGCCCGTAAAAATGGTGAAAAATGCCTACGATCAGGCCGCCGATCAGGCACATGGTCAGTGTATAATGTTTGAAATCAATATAGGAAGGGATGCGATCCCAGATGATTGTGACCCCGACGTTGGACAGCTCGAGGTACAACCAGATAAAAATCGCGATCAGCGCCCCGGTTGTCGCCGCGAAACAAAGTTCGAGCGGCCGGTGATTCTTTTGTCTTTTCATTTTGTCACAATGTCTCCTTCTGAGGAATCCTTCTGTTCGATTTCCTTTTTAAATCGTTCGATGTATTTGTTCAGCATGGAAATGCATGCTGCTATTTCAGAAGGATTTGTGTCTTCCATTGCTTTTTTCTCTGATTCGAAAATCCAGCGAACCTGTTTTTCTCCGAAGTGCCGTCCGGTCTCCGTTAACTGAATGATCTTGCGGTTTCGCGTTCCGGGAGTATGTTCCAGAGTGAGATATCCTTTGTGTGTCATTCGGGTGATCAGTGAATTCACCGTCTGTTT
The DNA here is from genome assembly GCA_021203005.1 of Clostridiales bacterium. Taxonomy (GTDB): domain Bacteria; phylum Bacillota; class Clostridia; order Lachnospirales; family Lachnospiraceae; genus Eubacterium_I. The sequence continues at coordinate 6,895 of JAJQCB010000286.1, forward strand.
CGGGAGGAAAAGTAATTCCGCAATGTCCTGCTGGGAGTATGCTGCATTTCCGTTCAGAAGCACGGACCAGACAGCGACCTCACCATCCGAAACGCCGGATTTATGTGCGGCCTCGCGATAGACAGCGTCCAGTTCTTTTGTTTTCTGGATGATAAGATCAATTTGTTCTCTGGTATTATTATCCATGTACGAAACCTCTTATCTGAAATCGTAAAATCTCGAAATATCAGATTAAAGTATAGTCCGAGCTCGGATATTTGTCAATATAATTTAAATTATGCATCTGATATATGTGGGTTTCAACAGATGACGCGAAAATTATTGGCTGACTGGTGAAACGCAAGGAGCTGCATATCAAAGAGCACCGATAGGAAAAATATAAATTGTATTCACGGAGAGAATATGCTATTATTCCGACAGGAACGGATATTTTGCTGCGCAACCGCTTGTGCACGATGTACCGCAGTGCGACATTTTAAAAAAACGCGTGTTTGTTGGTTGATACGATAGAGCATATTAGCAGAGAATAGAAAGGGAAAGAACGATGGATCTTATAGTTTTGGCAGATGAGATTATAGATGGCAGAAGGCTGGCCTGGGAGGACGATATTACTTCGCTGGTTGATGCCCCTCTGGAGGAACTGTGTCAGGGTGCGGATCGAATTCGAGCGCATTTTTGCGGGGATAAAGTAGATCTCTGTACCATTATCAATGGAAGAAGCGGACAATGCGGGGAGGATTGCAAATACTGTGCCCAGTCCTGTCACAATCATGCTGCAATCGAGACCTACGGTTTTCTGCAGAAAGAGGAGATTGTGCAGACTGCGCTGGCGAATGAAAAGGAGGGCGTGGATCGCTTTTCTATCGTGACAGCGGGACGATCCTTGAGCGGTGAGGATTTTGAAAAGGCTCTGGAGGCTTACCGGGAGATGAGTAAGCAGTGCGGGCTGGAGCTCTGTGCTTCTCATGGTTTGCTGACCTCTGAACAGTTTCGCAGACTTCGCGAGGCGGGGGTTACCAGTTACCACGCGAATATCGAGACGTCCCGCAGATTTTTCCCGCACATCTGTACGACACATTCGTTTGAGGATAAGCTTGAGACGATCCGTCGGGCGCAGGAGGCAGGGCTGTATGTCTGCTCCGGGGGCATCATCGGGATGGGCGAGACCTGGGAGGACCGGCTGGATATGGCAGTTACGCTGTCAGGGCTGCATGTCTGTTCCATTCCTATCAATGCGCTGATGCCGATTCCGGGGACGCCGCTGGAGAGCCGTTCTCAGCTGGAGGAAGAGGATATTTTACGGACGATCGCGCTTTTCCGCTACATCAATCCCGAGGCAAATATCCGTCTGGCAGCAGGACGTGCGTTGCTCACAGAGTCGGGAAAGATTGCCTTTGAGAGCGGAGCCAGCGCTACGATTACCGGCAATATGCTGACGACCGCGGGAGCTTCGACGATAAAGACGGATCGGGAGATGCTGCGGAAGCTGGGGAGGGCGGTATGTTAGAGCAGTTGGATGGGATGAGTCCGGGAGCAATATCCGGACAGGCCGTTTTTCCGAAAGAGGAAAGTGAGCTGAGTCAATTTGCAAGAACAGAGTTGCTCCTCGGAAAAGATGGCATGGAAAAACTGCAGGTAGTGCGGGTGGCGGTGTTCGGTCTCGGCGGCGTGGGCGGTTACACCGTGGAAGCCCTGGCGCGAAGCGGAATCGGCACACTGGATCTGATCGACGACGACCGGGTCTGTCTGACAAATCTGAACCGGCAGATTCTGGCCTTGCATGATACAATAGGAAAATATAAGGTGGATGTGGCAGCGGAGCGGATTCGCGCGATCAATCCGGACGCAATAGTCCATACATATAAAACCTTTTATATGCCGGATACAGCGGAGCAGTTTGATTTTTCGCAGTATGACTATGTGGTGGATGCGATTGATACCGTGACCGGGAAGCTGGAGCTTGTCATGCAGGCAGATCGCAGCGGGACGCCGATCATCAGCTGCATGGGAGCGGGAAATAAGATGGACGCCTCGGCGTTTGAGGTGGCTGACATTTATAAGACAAGCGTGTGCCCGCTGGCCCGTGTCATGCGGCGGGAGTTAAAAAAGCGCGGGATAAAAAAACTGAAGGTGGTCTATTCCAGGGAACCAGCCATGGAGCCGGTGGAGGACATGGCGATCAGCTGCAAGAGCAACTGTATCTGCCCGCCGGGTACCGCGAGAAAATGCACGCAGCGACGGCAGGTGCCGGGCAGCAACGCTTTCGTGCCGGCAGTGGCAGGGCTGATTATGGCTGGGGAGGTTGTACGGGATATTGCCGGGCGAAATATATGCGCCGGGGATATATAACACAGATAAACAGCATTTTCGAGCCTGGTTCTGAATAGTTAGCGGAATTTTCAACCATCAGAAAGCTGATACATGGGTGTATATATATGAATGAAATAGAAATTGCAGAATTACTGAAGATAGCCCCGTCTGACCGCTTTGTCGTCGACATCCGCCCTTCAGAAACTTATAGCCGCGGGACGATAGAGGGGGCAATTAATATCCCTTTGCCGAGTATTCCGGGCTGGATGAATGAGCTTAAGGTGAATGGCGAAAATCGGATAAATGGGAGAAAAAGGATCGGTGAAAACCGGATGAGCGAGGCGGGGAAGACGATTTACGTCCTTTGCCACACCGGCGACCAGAGCAGGGATGTCGTAGATGAACTGGAAGTAGCCGGATTTGCTGCTGTCAATGTAAAGGGCGGATACCGCGCATTTCTGAAATATCAGCTCTCGAAGCTGATGGAGGCGCAGGACGCGGAGAATGCGCAGCAGGAGGAGCGCGAAAAAATCGAGCGCAGCCTGATTAAGAAGTTTCGCAAGCAAATCTGGCGGAAGTTTACAAAAGGAATCAACGAGTATGACCTGATTCAGGACGGAGATAAAATCGCGGTCTGCATCTCCGGCGGGAAAGATTCCATGCTGATGGCGAAGCTCTTCCAGGAATTGCAGCGCCATGGCCGGGCGAATTTTGAGCTGGTTTTCCTCACCATGAATCCGGGCTATAACGAGGAAAACTGGAGGATTATTCAGGACAATGCGAAGCTTCTGGGAATTCCGCTGACGGTCTTTGAGACGGAAATTTTTGACACGGTGGCTACGATTGACAAGAATCCCTGTTACCTCTGTGCCCGGATGCGGCGGGGGTATCTCTATTCCCATGCGAAGGAGCTGGGATGTAACAAGATTGCCCTGGGTCATCATTTTGACGATGTCATAGAGACGATTCTCATGGGCATGTTTTACGGCGGGAAAGTCGAGACCATGATGCCGAAGCTCCACAGCAAGAACTTCGAGGGGATGGAGCTGATCCGCCCCATGTATCTGATCCGGGAGGAGGATATTAAGGCATGGCGGGATTACAATCGGCTTATGTTTATCCAGTGCGCCTGCAGGTTTACCGAGAATTGCGCCAGCTGCGGCGGCGGGCAGAGCTCTAAGCGGGAGGAGATGAAGGAACTGATCGCGCAGCTTCGCGAAAAAAGCGAATTCATTGAGATGAATATCTTCCGCAGTGTGGAGAATGTGAATCTGAAGACGATTATCGGATACACGAAAGATGGCGAAAAATATCACTTTCTGGATGATTACGACCAAAGATCTTGAAATGGTGCGGAATACAAGAAATAAAATTCCTGATTTGGTACAAAACGCGGATTGAGGTGAAATTCGGGAAAAACGATATGCTTTCGTCTTTGCGGAAGTTTAAAAAAAATATAAACCGGGAAACACAATGGGATAACGGGAGGAGGCAGCTGCATGAGGAACATCATTAATTTGAATTGTGACTGGCGGTTTATTCAGGAGGACGCCGGGCTTCCGGATACGCTTCCGGAGGACTGGCAGAGGGTTGATCTGCCGCATACCTGGAATGCGGTCGACGGCATGGACGGGAACGGAAGCTATGACCGCGGAAACTACTGGTATGCGAAGACATTCGAGACTCCGCTCCAGCCACTGGCCGGGGGGAGAGTGTATGTGGAGGTGCTTGCGGCCGGGCAGCAGGCGGCGGTGTATGTCAATGGGCAGCAGGCGGTATATCACGAGGGCGGCTACTCCGCTTTTCGCGCAGATGTTACAGATTTGTGCAATCAGGACGGGGAAAATCTCCTGGTAATTGCCTGCAGCAATGAGTACAAGGACAGTGTATATCCGCATTCCGCGGACTTTGCGTTTTACGGCGGCCTGTACCGGGGCGTCAACCTGATCAGCGTGCCGGAGACCCATTTTGACCTGGATTACTACGGAGGTCCCGGACTGGCGGTGACGCCGAAACCCTGCGACGGCGGCGCCATGTTTGAACTGGAGGCATGGGTGACGAATCCGGATGAGAATTTTACGGTACTCTATTCGATTCTGGATGCGTGTGGGCAGGAGGCCGCGTCTGCGGTGCGGCCGGCGGATGATACGAAAGTAACGGTATTTGTCCCGGATGCCAAAAAGTGGGACATGGATCATCCTTATCTGTATACAGTGACTGCCATTTTACAGCGCAGGAACGAAGCATATGACGAAGTGTCTGTCCGTGCCGGCGTCCGGAGCTTTTCTGTTGACCCGAATGAGGGGTTTTTCATCAACGGAAAAAAGACGCCGCTACGCGGGGTCAGCCGTCACCAGGACATGCTTTACAAAGGAAATGCTCTCAGCGAGGAGGAACATTACCATGATGCGGAGCTGATCAAAGAGATTGGCGCCAATACGGTTCGCCTGGCGCACTATCAGCACGACCAGCATTTTTATGATGCCTGTGATGAGCGCGGCTTTGCGGTCTGGGCGGAGATCCCGTTTATCAGTGTGTTTAAAAAGGATCCGGAGGCGCATCAGAACTGCATCAGCCAGATGAAGGAACTGATCATTCAGAATTACAACCATCCGTCCATCCTGTTCTGGGGACTTTCCAATGAAATCTTGATCGGCGGTATTTCGGAGCAGTTGATTGAAAACCATAAGGAACTGAATGAGCTCTGCCATAAGTTGGATCCGACCAGGCTTACAACCATTGCACATGTCAGCATGACGCCGGTGGACAGCCCGATGCATGGCATTACGGATGTGGAAAGCTATAATCTGTATTTTGGCTGGTACGGCGGCAAGGCGGAAGATAACGGACCGTGGCTGGATCATTTTCATGAGGTGCATCCGGACATCTGTCTGGGCATGGCGGAGTATGGTTGCGAAGGGATTGTTACGTACCACGGACCGAATCCGGCCTGCAAGGATTACAGCGAAGAATATCAGGCGCTGTACCATGAACATATGGCGAAAATATTGGATGAGAGGCCCTGGATCTGGGCTTCCCATGTATGGAATATGTTTGATTTTGGCTGTGCGGAGCGCAATGAAGGCGGTGTCGCGGGCAGAAATAACAAGGGTCTCATGACCATAGACCGCAGGACAAAAAAAGATGCGTATTATATTTATCAGGCGTACTGGACGACAAAGCCGATGGTGTATATCTGCGGGAGGCGCTACGCGCAGCGCGCGGGTGAGACGACACAGATTCGGGTATATTCCAACCAACCGACCGTCGCATTATACCTGAACGGAAAACCGATGGGAGAAAAGTCCGGAGAAAAAGTATTTGTATTTACCGTCGCGTTGGAAAATGAGTTTAATACCGTGCTTGCCGCGGCGGGTGATGCAAAGGATAGCATTACGCTGGAAAAAGTGGAAACCGAACCGGTCATCTATGTCCTGCCGGAAGTCAATGAGCGCAACGAGGGCGTCGCAAACTGGTTTAAGCTGTCGGGGAGTCTGGACCTGAAAGCGCCGATGGAGTTCCCGGAGGGGAAATACAGTATCAGAAATACGCTGGAGGAGCTCTCCGCCTCGCCGGAAGCGCTGGAGCTGGCGGTGCAGGCGTATAAACTGGCGATGGGCGTGCCGCTGGTTCCGGGTGAAGGCGTGTGGAATGTAAAGAAACATACGACGCTGGAAGATGAACTGGCGACAGCGGGACCTATTGTGCCGGAGGGGTTCGCGGAGAGCCTGAATGCAAAGCTGATTCAGCTGGATGTTGTGCAGGATTAGAACAGTGACAGCAAGACCATGGAAGACATGAAAGTAACAGACAGAATAGCGGAAGAAAATGGTATGCCAGATATTACTTTGGAAGAAATTAATACTGAAATTGCAGAATGATTTTTATTTTGATCAGAGACCAGTTTCGTTGCATAATTTCGGGAAAAGTTATATGATAAAAAGAACAAAATAATCACCCGGGCGTCTGTGCCCGAGAAAGGAGCGGACATATGGAAAATAAACTCAGTGACACCATGAAAAAAATCATTTTAGCGGGAATCGGGGCGGCGGCGACCACCACGGAGAAGACGAAGGAGATCGTGGACGACCTGGTGAAAAAAGGTGAGCTGACCGTGGAGCAGGGAAAGGTGCTCAACGAGGAGTTAAAGCACAATGTGAAAAAGACTTTTGAGCCGAAGCCGAAGGATGTCTCGGAGATGCTTCATGACCTGACGCCGGAGCAGCTTGCAGCGTTGAAAGAACAGCTGGCGGCGATGGAGAATGAGTCTGCGGATGAAGAAGCGGAGTAATTGTGGTAAGCGATGAAGCGAAGCCAGACGGGCAGGAACTGCTTTGAGAAGCAAAGCAAGGCTGGAAGTGTACGGATTGCAGCAGGCTGTGAAGTGAAACCGGAAGAGCAAGAATAGCGGCAGGCAACGAGGCAAAATCGAGAGAGTAAAGACTACAATGGGTAAAGAGCCGAGGGAAAAGCGACTGCGGGAAATGATGGCGGTCATTCACAAACATAATATTGCCAGAGGCGTGACGCCGGAGAAGCTGCGTCTGATTCTGGAAGATCTTGGCCCGACTTACATTAAGCTGGGCCAGATTATGTCTATGCGCTCTGATATTTTTCCGAAAAGGATCTGCGATGAGCTGATGCGGCTTCGCTCGGATGTCACCCCCATGCCTTATGAGGAAGTGCGGAGTGTAATTGAGAAGTCTTACGGAAAGGCTCCGGAGGAAGTATTTGCGAAGATTGAAGAGACGCCCATCGGCTCCGCTTCTATCGCACAGGTGCACCGCGCAAAGCTTCTGACCGGCGAGGACGTTGTGGTGAAAGTGCAGCGCGAGGGCATTTATGAGACCATGTTTCGTGATATCGAGTTCCTTCATCGGGCGATCCGGCTGATTCCGCCTGTTACCCGAACCGGGTTTGTGGATATGAACCAGGTGCTTGAGGAAATGTGGAAGACGGCTCAGGAGGAGATGAATTTTCTGGCAGAGGCTGCCAACATGGAGGAATTCGCGCGGTTGAATGAGTCTGTCGCTTATGTGGGATGTCCTGTGCTCTATCGTGAGTACACGACGATGCAGGTCCTGGTGATGGAATACATCGATGGGTTCGAGGTGGATGACGCGGAGGCGCTGAGGAAAAACGGATATGATCTGAATGAGATCGGCACCAAGATGGCGGATAATTATATCAAGCAGATCATAGAGGATGGATTTTATCATGCAGATCCCCACCCGGGCAACCTGCGTATCCGGGATGGAAAAATTATCTGGATCGATATGGGAATGATGGGGCGGATCAGTCAGCGGGACCGGATGGTGCTCAGCAAAGTGATTCAGGGGATCGCGGAGCATGACATCAGTACGGTGGTGGAAGCAGTGCTTTCCATCGGGGAATTCCGTGCGAAGCCGGATCAGAAGCTTCTGTATGCGGACATCAGTGAGTGGCTGGCCAAATATGGTTCCGCCGGTTTTGGAGGACTGAACATGGGGACGGTCCTGCAGGATCTGATGGATATTATGAAAGAAAACAAGGTCGCTATGCCCCATACATTGACCATGCTGGTGCGGGGACTTACTACGATTGAGGGTGTCATTGCCGATATTGCGCCGGATATCAATGTCGTCCAGGTGGCCGCGGCACGGATGACCAATAGCCTTTGGCGTGATTTTGACTGGAGGCTGGAGCTGGAGAATGGCGGGAAAGAGCTATATCGTGCTGTGAAAAAGGGGGTTCGGATCCCCGGATATATCTCAGATTTGCTGCGCAGTTATATGAACGGGCAGGTGCGTATCAATCTGGATCTGCACTCCACAGAGGATCTCTCGGCATTGTTAAACCGTCTGATCCGTGATGTGGTCGCGGGCTTTCTGATTGCCGGGCTGTTAATCGGTTCCAGTATTCTCTGCACTACGGACATGAAACCAAAGCTGCTGGGCATCCCGGCGTTGGGGGTGCTGGGTTTTCTGCTGGCACTGTTTCTGGCGATCGGGATATTGATTGACCAGATGCGCCGCAGGAGACGGAGGAGGTAAGTTGTATACAGTGCGGATTATGCTCTTTTGTGGGCGGAAGTCTGCGGGTGTTGTCTATAGTAATGGGTAAATTAATAATATCAGTACGGGCGCAGCTTCTCTAACAGTGTCACGGCATCAATGCTGACACGCAGGAGTTCCTGCGCTGTTTTTGTGTCCTTTTCCCGGATGATGCGTTCCAGTTCTGTAAATTCATGATACAGACGGTGCTTATCGTTAGGAAAATCAAAAATCTGTATATTTCCCTGACGGTCGGAAATCTCATAGCGGTCAATTTGGTTCATTGGCACGCGAACCGTGAGACAGGCATTTTCTCCCTGGATGGTGGAGGCAACGGGCGCCTGACAGTCTTTTGCTGCCAGAGAAACCGCCTGAAAGGTTCCGTAGTTCAGTGTTACCACGCCGCTGGTGTCGACGCCCTGCTGCATGTTGGGGAAATAGTGTGCTTCCTGCGGCTTCCCGAAGAGGGAAAGAATAGCGTGGAGATTATAGACATTTAAATCCATCAACGCTCCGCCCATGCAGGACGGGTCAAAGGCCGGGGCAATTTTTCCTTTCCGAAAATCGTCGTAGCGGGAGGAATACTGGCAGAACTGGAAATTGACCAGGTGAATCGGGCCGAGGGAGGGCAGCTGCTCTTTCAGAGAGCGGAAAGCGGGAGTGTAGTGCAGACTCATGGCTTCCAGTAAAAATACCTGCTGCGCTTCGGCGTCTGCCGCCAGTTCCAGCAGTTCCTGACTATGTACGGTGGCAGGTTTTTCAACGATGACGTGTTTCCCCGCGGCGATGGCCTGCTTCGCGAAGGGAAAATGCAGGCTGTTTGGCAGGGCGAGGTAGACGGTGTCGATATCTGCTGCCAGCAGATCCTCTGCATTTAGGAAAAAACCGTCCAGGCTGTATTTCTGACATAATTCCCGCGTCCGTGCTGCCGAGTTTTCTCTTCCCATCAGATAACATTTTTCCGGGTGCAACGAGGCGATCAGCGGAAGTACTTCCTGTACGATTTTTCCGGTTCCCATAATGCCGAGTTTCATGAGTTATTCCTCCGTCACAAAGTAGTATACTTATGAGTAGTATACTTATGATTCGACAAATTTACAAGCAGGATGTTATATCACTGAGGAAGAGAAGCTCTATTCCAGGTTCAGCTTTTTCCCGAGGAAGAAAGTGCATGCCCCGAAGAAGATGACACAGTAGATTCCGTTCACCAAAAGTTCCCGCCACAGGGCGCTGTTCTCGAAGGATACGTTAACACTCTCGTTTTCCCACGTGGTGGTGACCGAGAATGCTGAGAACAGGTCGGTTGGAAGAAACGAACCGATGATTCCGCTTACAATGCAGATGGCGAAAAAAGCAATCACGCTGTACAGCATTTTATTTTTCTTTGCCGCTCCGCCGATGGCCATGGAGACGTAGAACAGCAGGATGATCCGCAGAATCTGTATCAGTGCGCCGATCAGTGTCAGGGCGATGGAGGAGCCGGCTTCTTTCAGAAGCGGTGACAATTCGGAAAACTGCAGCATAAGGTAATCTCCCAGTTCTCCGCTGCATGACAGCATCAGAAAGACGGAAAGCAGCAGGGCGCAGACGGAGAGCACCGTGTAGACCAGGGCGCTGATGGTCTTTGCTGTCACATGCATCCAGGTGGGAACTGGCAGCGTATGCATCAGATAACCCTCCCCCAGCAGCATGTTTTTGTAAAAGCGCTCAATGATGAAGTAGCAGGTGATCACGATGATGCCGACGATAAGCAGGGCGTAGATTATGATAAAGATAATGATGGCTGTGCTCTGCCCGTTTTCCATCTGTCCGTCTCCAAACAGGCTGTTGTCATTGATTCTCCACATAAAGCCGAGAATCATTGCTACCACCAGCAGGGCTGCGTAGATGAGACCCAGCATGCGGTTCACTGCCCTGAATTCATATTTTAACAATTTTCCTAACATCTGAATACCTCCCTGAATAATTCATCCACTGATTTGTGCTCGGTCTCCCGGATCTCATCCACGGTCCGGTGGAAGAGCAGGTTTCCCTGATTGATGAAGACGGCTTCATCCAGTACCCGCTCGATATCCGCGATCAGGTGGGTGGAGATCACGACCAGCGCATCCTCCGAATAATTCCGGATGATGGTGTTTAAAATATAATCCCGGGCTGCCGGGTCCACGCCGCCGATGGGCTCGTCGAGGAGATAGATTTTTGCGTTGCGGCTCATGGCCAGGATGAGCTGTACTTTTTCTTTGTTGCCTTTGGAGAGAGTCTTTAAGCGGTCGCGCCCCTGAATATTCAGCTGTGCCAGCATCTCCCGTGCCTTTTCTATCTGAAAATCTTTGTAAAAATCCTGAAACATCTGCAGCAGTCCGTCCACCCGCATCCACGCCGGCAGGTAATTTGCGTCCGGCAGATAGGATACGATTGCTTTGGTTGCAACGCCCGGCGCGAGGGCGTCCAGCAGAATCTCTCCTGAAGTGGGCTGCAGGAGCCCGTTGGCCAGTTTTAATAATGTCGTCTTGCCGCTGCCGTTGGGTCCGAGGAGCCCCACGATCCTTCCGCTCTCCAGCGACAGATTCAGATTGTTCAGCGCCAGAGTGTGTCCGAAATCTTTACTCAGGTGACTGCACTGTAAAATACTACTCATTTTTCAATCCCTCCTGTTCCTCCCGTATCAGATCAATGATTTCCTCATCTTCAAATCCCAGGTGATTCATCTGGTCTAAGAAGACGCGTATCGTGCTTTTCGCTGTATCCCGTTTTATCTGTGCGATCCTTCCCTCATCGTCCGTCACAAACCTGCCGCTGGTCCGCTGGGAATGAACCAGCCCCATCTGTTCTAGCTGCGCCAGCGCCCGCTGCATCGTGTTAGGGTTTACCTCTGCCTCCGCGGCCAGCTCCCGGACGGAGGCCAGACGGCTTCCCGGCGCGTAATACCCGGTAGCGATGCGGTTCTGAATCTGCTCCACCAGCTGAATGTAGATGGAGCGATCGTTTGAAAAATCCCATGGCATGTAGGGTACCTCCTGTTCTGATTGCTTGTATTACTGTATTATTTGATTAATACAATAATGCAATGAGAGGGATTTGTCAACTGTTTTATGAATATAACATTAAAAAGTATTTGGAAAATAATGCATGAAAATATATGGAAATGTTTCAACAGTATCTGAAGTGTCATGGCATATTGGCAGACCAGATTGTTGCAGTTAATTTAGAAGACTATGATTTCTATGAATTGCGGAATCCCAAAAAACTGCATGGGTATATAAAGGATCACCTTTGCGATGACAGGATGACCTATGTTTTTTTGGATGAAATACAGCATTGTCCTGAGTTCCCGGAAGTTCTGGACAGCCTTTTTTTGAAAAAAAATATTGATTTATATGTGACAGGATCTAATGCATACATGCTGTCATCGGAAATCGCTACGTTGATCTCGGGCCGGTATGTGGAAATAAAAATGCTGCCGCTATCGTTTCGTGAGTATGTAGAGGGCAGAGGGGATGCAGGAGATTTGCCGAGAAAATATACAGAGTATCTGGAAAGCAGTTCTTTTCCCTATACATTGGAGTTAATAGGACAGCCCAGAGAAATCCGGGATTACCTGGAGGGCATTTATAACACTATTGTGGTGAAAGATATTACGAATCGAAGCCGAATATCCGACACAATGATGCTGGAGAGTATTGTGAGATTTGTTTTTGACAACATTGGAAATCAATTGTCAACAAAAAAATCGCAGACACCATGACATCCGCCGGAAGAAAAATTGATATAAAAACAGCGGAAAAATATCTTGCTGCGCTGAGGGAAAGTTTTATTGTATATCAGGCAAAACGATATAATATAAAGGGGAAGCAATATTTGAAGACACTGGAAAAATATTACGTTGTTGATATAGGGTTAAGATCTGCGCTTTTGGGTTCACGTTCGGTGGATGTAGGACATATTCTGGAAAATGTAGTTTATCTGGAACTTCTTCGCAGGGGATATGATGTATATGTGGGGAAATTGGATAATCTGGAAGTGGATTTTGTTGCTATGGAGGAGAAGCGAATTGTATATTATCAGGTGGCCGCTTCGGTGCGGGATGAAAAAACGCTTTACAGAGAACTTTTGCCGCTGCAGAAAATTACGGATCATTACCAGAAATTAATTTTGACTCTGGATGAGGATCCGGAAGCAGATTATGAAGGAATTCGCCGGATTAATGCCCTGGATTGGTTAATGGGAAACTGAATACACCGGAAGAACTGAAAAAATACGCCGCACATTTTGAAAAAAGTGTTCGGCGTATAGAGTCAGACATATATAGTTCCGAATGCTGCAGCGTATTATGCAGTCCGGACACTTACGGTATTTTCATATCGCTCGATACATGGAGAAATCTTCTTTAAGATCATGCGTTCCTCTGTGGGAGCATTCTTGAAAGGACTGCTGAACATGAACAGCTTCCGGGCGCTGCCGCGTTTGCACAGCCAGTAATCGCGGCTTTTGGTGAATGAGTCTTCGTGGGAGACCTCCACAAAGTAATCGCGCTTGTAGTAGTATCTTGCAATGACCTTAATCTGTTTTTCCATGATTTTTATCCTTCTTTCCGGTCGTAAACCCAACCGAGTTATATTCTATCACAAAAAAAATGAAAGTTAAGTCTTGACAGGGAAATTTTTTTACCTTTACCGCAATTTTGGATTGCGGTTTGTCATTAAATATCGGATAGATGCTTTCAACCTATGGATAATCGTGCAAAAGACGTGCGGAGAAACCTGAGAAAAGGAAAAAGATAACAAAATGTGTAAAAGAGACTTCGAATGACCTGGAAATCATAAAAAATGTTTTTCAGAGAATTGTCTCTGTCAGATTGAGAACATTTCATTTCTGTGGTATGATGACAGATAGTACAGCGATTCGCAAATAACGGAACCGCATTACCTGTCGAACCCTGTATCAGGAGAAGCGCCTGCGAAAAGCGGAGATCTGATTTTTGAAAACAGATTCCTGCATGACAGTACAGGCATGATAAATGCGAACACTATATTTTATGGAGGTATCAACATGGAACAACAGCTTTTTACAAATGAGATTATTTTATCCTGGCTTCAGTATTTTGCGAAGAACACGCCCATCGACCTGGAGAAGGTGAAGATGCTGGACATCACCCGCAAGAACAAGAATGTGATTCCCACCGTGGAGGCGCACAAGGCGGTGCTGGTGTTTACGGAGGCGGGCAATCCGGATATTTTTTATCGCATGTGGAATGCCGGTCTGGGCGACTGTGATGTCTGGTATAATGAGGGATCCGAGCCGGTGGGCGAGGTGAAGTGCGACAAGGTCTGCAACATGATCAACCGCGGCATCAACGCTTCCGCAGGCATGCTGATTATCAACGCGAACGCCTGCAATACATACAAGATCGGCATGGATAACCAGAATTTTCGCCGGGGTTCGATTCACTATGTGGGCAGTGAGATCCGTTCGGTTATCTTTAATAAGATGCAGATCGGACGGCAGGATGACATTTGTGTGATCAGCGGCGAGAGCATCGCGATCGAGGCGGGTATTATCGCCAATGAGGGATCTGTTATCGCGGTGGAATATAATAAAGATGACCGTGCGACGATGGAGGACAATATCGATCACTTTGGCTTGCAGAATATCCATGTCGTGGATCATGTAGACGAGGAGACGCTGCAGGGGTGTGCGACGCCGTCTCTGGTATTTCTGGTGGCTTCCGCCAGTACAGAGCAGGAGATTGCCTGTCTGACGAAGCTCAACCCGCAGATCAGCGTGGTAGTATATACATTGGATTTTGCGGTGGCGGCCGGGATGCCGAAGCTTTTTGAAAAGTATGGAATCAAGGATGCGGAGACGATTCAGGTGTCTGTATCCAGACTGACCGCGAAGAATTCCTTTGAGCAGGAGCCCGCGCCGTGGATCATATCCGGCAAGGCGGATATATCCTGAGATGGTGCGGGAAAGGGCTTTGTATCTGCAGGTGGAGGGGAAGAGACAATGAATGAGATAGAGAGAAGCTGTATTGACTGTTATGTGGGAAACTGTAACTGGGAGGACGGCAAATTCCCGGATTTCTGCCTGTCCACCCACATGGATCCTGATGTACTGGCGGACGCCATGGCGCAGTATGAAAAGGAAGAGATCCGCAAAGTCGCTATCGCGGCGGCGGAGGTTGAGGCGGATAACTACTGCAAGATGACCCGCCTGGAGGAGACTGTGGAATTTGCAAAGAAGATCGGTGCGAAGAAAATCGGTATCGCCAACTGCGTCGGGCTCCTGGCCGAGGCTCGGATGCTGGCAAAAGTGCTGCGCAGCCACGGTTTTGAGGTGTATGGCTCTGCCTGCAAAGGCGGCACCCAGAGAAAAGCGGACATCGGTATTCCGGAGCGCTGTAATAAGGTTGGTTTTAATATGTGCAACCCTGT
>JAJQCB010000052.1 GCA_021203005.1 Clostridiales bacterium
AATAGTAGGTGCGGTTCTGCTGCACCCCGATGACGTCCACGCCGAACTTCCGCAGACTCTCAATATCATTGTAAAGGCTTTTTCGCTCTGCCGAGATATCATATTTCGCCAGTTCCTCTATAATCTCCGCCATGCTGATGGAATGGGTCTCATCCGTCTGCTCCAGCAGTATTCTCATCAGATACACGATTTTTAATTTCTGGTTTGCACTCTTTGCCATGGTGGTATCCTCCCCGATTTTTATAAAATAAGAATACCATGGAGCAGACGGATTGACTACTGCTACTTTCAAAAGATGTCCAATAATTAGGACACAATCGTCACTGGTAATCGCAAATGTCATTATGGCTCACAGATAAAATTTTTATACCCGGCAATATACTTCCTGTAATCTACGCGCACCACCGGCCGCTCCCCTACCATTTCAGCATGATGGAAAGCGAGGGTGCCGATATAACCCGGATAGTTGACCGTCCTGTTCTGATTGACCGACATAATACTGTCTGGTTTTCTTTCCGAAAGCGCTGTGCCGTCTCCATAATGAAAGTATTCATTATCAGCGTCCTCAATAAACTTCTGCAGAGTCTTTCGGTCTCCGCAGTACACATAAACTTTGGCATCAAGGCTCGCCAGTTTTGCCAGTGTCCGGTCTTCTTTTGAAATATGGATCTGTTTTGATTTGCTCATGATATTGTGCTCCTTTTAAAATTTTAATTTTCCATAAAAAGAGCACAGAAAAACTCCCATCGTCATCGACGGGAGCTTATGATCCATATATATGCAGTCCCATCGAATCAAGCTTTAGCACCTTACCAACCGGCAGGTTGCTGTGCGGTCAACGGGCTTGTCCCTCGCGCACTCTCTATGGTTGTTATAAATGTAACATGTATTGAAAAAAACTACAACCCAAAAATTATTCTTTCCATGCGAAAAACATAATGAGTTCCTTTACCAATCATCCTCTAACTCATCCAATGCATCATCAACACCATCTGCATAATCGGAATCACTATTGTATCGATCCCAGTCGTAATCGTCATTATCATAAACATCATCATACCCTTCATCGTATGAATCCCAACTGCTGGATTTCGACTCAGACCCTGTACTTCCGGAAGAGCTTTTACTGGTTGTTGATGTACTGTTACTGCTGCTATAGGACGACGTACTGCTCTTGCTGCTTGAGGAACCACTGCCGGAAGAACTCGATGATGAACCGGAGGAACTATAATTACCCAGTTTATGCAGATAACAATAGCTGCTGCCGGGTGCCCTCGAATTATTACATCCGCTCTTAATGCATTTAGGTTCCATACCACATCCAGAACCGCCGATCAGCAAAACCAGACCTAAAATTACAACAACTGCCAATCCTTTACCAAAATGATTTTTCTTCATAACATAACTCCCGAGTGTTTATTTGGTTATCTTAGTTCCATTCTACGAAATTTTAAGTCCAATAAAACTCACTCGCAAAAGAACATTTATTCGGAAATAGTATTCAATAGCAACCAGATAATAACACTCATCACCCCAATTTTTTAATCTCTTCCACCATCACCCCGGCACATCGCTTTGCGCTGGCATAGTTCAAATGGATATACGGCACACCGCTGCTTTTGCAGGCATCACAGACGGTATAATATCCGCTGTGGTCTGTCTTATTGATCTGCAGGAAAACGATATCCGCGTTCCGGATCGGGTTGATATTGATATGCGACCCGGTCTCTACGATACGGACATCCGGCAGCAGTTTCAGCAACTCCCGGTGAAATATCTCAAATCCTCCATACAGGACTACCTTAAGCGATGTCCTCCATGGATACTCCACAGTCTCCGGCTCTTCTGATTCCGCTTCCTCCGGCACTCCCCCGTCAGTCTGCTTTTTTGTAAGTTCTGTTTTTAAACGCTCAACCTCTTGCTGAAGCGCGCTGATCTCACGGCGGCAGTTATTGATCTCATGGCGGCAGACCTGGTTTTCTTTTCTGGCCAGTTTCAGGCTGCGTTCCGCTTCTTCCCTCGCGGCAGTTTCCTCCCGAAGCTTCTCATCTATTTTCCCGGTCTGTACTGCCGTCTCTTTACTGTCTTTCCGGTTCTCCGATCCCGCTGCCTCTTCCGGATAGTCCCCCACAAAACGGTAGTCATCCGCTTCGTCTTCCGTAACGCGAAGCAGCGTCGCGACAATCACAGCGTAATCACGCGCCCTCCGGTCTGAGCAGCCGCCTTCCTTAAATTTCCGGATCAGGCTTTTCCGGATATAAAGCGGCGCAGAAAAAGGCCGGTCTGCATATCTGGAGATAAGAGAAGCGACAGGCAATGCAAAATGAATTTCTTCAATATCCTCTTTTGGACGATAAGACAGGCAGTCCCCTTCCTTTATCACCGGCAGCCCTAACTTTCCGTTGCTTTCCGTTATCCAGTAATCCCACTCATCCTCATCCTCCAACTCCGGTATAAGACTGCACGGAAGGGGCATCTCAGAAAGAGCCATCATGTCTTCCATAATAAATCGGCCGATCCGCATTCTGTAAATATCATCGCCTTCAAGGATTGACCAGAACGCTCCCCTTGCGACATCGGAAATAAACGAATCTGCCGCCGACGCCTCCCATTCCTCAGAATTTTTTTCAGTCAGCCGGTCAGACGTTTCCCAACATTCCTCCTGCAAAATACCTGCCTCCTCGTCGAAGTGCTCCACTTTTCTAAACAGGGCGCTTACTTCCGGCGGCATATCGCGCAGCGCCGCCATGTCGTTATCGATGCTCCGCGGAAAACGGCTCCCCGATCTCGGAAACGCAGACGTAAATTCCGCAATAGAGGGAATGTCCGGCATAGTAGCAGCCGGGTCGGCAAACGGAGCAGCCGGTTTACGCAAAGCAGCCCCTGACATGCCATCACTCCTGTTGCCTGCTTCCCGTTCCCTTCTTCGCATCACACGGTCAATCTCACGTATCGATTCCTCGTCCATTTCCTTCTGTCTGCGTGAAATTCCTTCCGAAACACTTTTTAATTCCATATGTATACAGGACAGCCTGCAAAAGAAACGGGCATGCTCCTCCGCAAATTTTCTGTACTCACTTTCCTCCCGCGAATCCAGAAACAACAGCCGGTTCTCCTTCATATAATCCACTAGCGCAGTCAGCTTCTGCATGGATTCATTCGGGGCAGGCGTATAGTTTTTCTTTTTCTTTCCCTTTTTATAACCCCGCCATATACTTCTATCCCC
>JAJQCB010000126.1 GCA_021203005.1 Clostridiales bacterium
TAAATCTGGAAGTGAATTCCCGGCCTCCTATGATAAGTTTGTCGTCTGTGTTCATAATTGCCTCCCTGTGAAAATTATAGACGGATATATCAGGTTTCGTCAGTATATATTCAGGCGACCGGGGTAACGCTTCGCCAAACTAATATGGAATATCGCTCAGCGATATTCCTGCGCACGAGCGGAATGCGATAGCATTAACTTCCTTTCCGCGAGTTGTGCATCTCTTGCAGAGCTTAGAGCTGTGATTTTTATCACAGCTCTTAACTGCGACTAAGACGCTCAGGAATGCCTTCGCGCCTAAGTCTTAGTAAGTACTGGATTTCGTCTCAGCTAAAACCACCCCTACAAAGTCGCCTGAATATATACTGACGAAACCTGATATATCCTGTGCCAAAGTAAAAAATAAGCAGGAATAAATATAATATAGGCTATCAACGTCATCTCATCCCGCTACGACATCCCTGCCAGGATCCGCAGCACAGCGTGTGCCTGGTGCGCCGCGCAGAGCATGACGCGGGAGGACACCAGCCCGATGCCGTCTGCCACGTCGCTGACGCCGTCCCCGCAAAGGTAAAAGCGCTCAGAGATCTGCCTCGTCTGAATGTCGTTTGCCTGTCCCATACCCGCCATACCGGACGCCACCACGAGATACTTCTCCGGCATGGTCTCCAGGACACCGCCGGTCAGCATCGCTTTTGCCTCCGGATCATCAAAGGCTTCGCAAATCACATCCGCACCTGAGAGCAGCCTCTGAAAATTGTCCGGTGTGATCCTGCAGGCATACCGGGTCAGCCGCACATACGGCGCAATCTCCAGCAGATTTTTAGAAAGCGCATCCGTCTTATACATTCCTACCTGGGACGCCTTATACTGCTGCCGATGCAGGTTTGTCACATCCACCCGGTCGAAATCGATCAGTATCAATCTGCCAACCCCCGCCCGCGCAAGGGAAATTGCAATATTTGAGCCAAGACCGCCAAGGCCGCAGACCGCGACGGTACTCTCTGAAAGCTTTTTCACCAGTTCCTTTCCCTGGCGCTGCTCCAGTGCTTTTTTCATCTCTTTTTCGGTGGGAACAGCCACATCAACCACCTCCCACAAAACTGACGACTTCAATCTCGTCGCCGTCCGCCAGAATAGTGTCCGCGTAATCTGCTTTCGGCACGATCGCACCGTTTCTCTCCACGGCAACGCGCTTTTCATCGTAACCGGCCGCCGTCAGATACTCCCGCAGCGTCTGATTTGCCGCATCATATACAGTTCCGTTGATTTTTATCACAGGATCATCTCCTTTCCTGTCTGTCTATTGATGGCACTTTCATAAATAAAATACGGAAGGTCTCTGATCAGGAACCTTCCGCTAAAAGTCTGAGAATTTATATACGTTCATTCACATCCCTACGTTGGCATGATCCAAATCAGGTCATTGGGTCGAAGGACTTCACCTTCCTCTCAGCCCGTCTCACGGACTCCCCACGAATGCATCTATTATACAACCGGCATCACAGAATTGCAAGAGCCTTATGTCAAAACGCCTGATGTCCGGGCGAATGAAAGTTACTTTTTCATTCGCCAGCCACACATATTACTCGCTGCCATGCAAAAAATCCAGAATCGTATGTGCCGCCACGTTTCCCTCCCCCACCGCTTTTGCGATCTGATAAGGACGCCCGGTGCAGTCTCCTGCCGCAAAGCATCCCGGCAGGTTTGTGCGCGTATTACGATCCACGGCAATATGCGCGCCATCCATCTGCAATCCCGGCAGGAGTGCTGTCGGCGCCACCGCGTTTCGCAGGCAAAACAGACCATCCACGGCAATCTCACTTCCATCCTTCAAGTGAATCGCAGAGACTTTCCGATCTCCGGTCACTTCTTTGATTGGCTTTGGCAGCCGCCTGACATTCGGCATCCCAAACTCGCCGCCCGAATATGGCATATAATAGTATACTTTCTCAGCCAGACCGGCCAGATACTCTACCTCATGCTCATACCGCGGATCCTGACAGAAAACGGCAATCGTCTTTCCTTTATAAAGGAAACCGTCGCAGGTCGCGCAGTAGCTGACACCGCGTCCGAGGAACTCCGCCTCCCCCGGGAATCCCTTCCCGGAGACAGCACCGGTGGCAAGCAGGAGTGTCTTTGCCTCATAAATCTCATTCTCCGCCAGAAGCTGAAAGCTCTCTCCCATCGGCAGAATCGTTGTCACCATGCGGTCAGTCAGAGACAGATCCATCTGTGCCGCCTGCTCCGCAAACCGCCGGTTCAACTCCGCACCGCTGATCATTCCCAGCCCGGGATAGTTGGCTATCTTTTCTGATTTTTCCACCTTCATGCTCAGATCTTCAGAGCCAAACCAGATGATATTTTTATCGTGTAGCTTTAAAGTCAACGCGGCAGACAGGCCGGCCGGTCCGCTGCCGATAATTGCTGTGTCGTACATGCTGTACCTCCTCTGTATTCTTCCCAACAGAAAGCTCTGTTTCCAGACTTTCCTGTAACCGGACTTTTCAGAACCAGCGCGTTCCGTATCATTTTCGTTTTATTTCTTCCTTGTCAGCAGACAGACACACTCCGTGTGCCCTGTAAAAGGAAAACAATCAAACGGATACGCCCCCTCCGCCCGGTACCCGTTGGATGTAAAATATTTCAGATCCCTTGCCTGCGTCTCCGGGTTGCAGGAGATATATACAATCCGTTTCGGGCGCAGCCGCACGACAGACGCCATAAAAATCTCATCGCTGTCGCTCCGCGGCGGGTCCATAAAGACCACATCCGCACGCTCTCCCTGCTCCGCCATCTGCAGCATGATTTTTCCTGCGTCCGCGGTATAAAATGAAACATTCTTCTTCTCGTTTCTCTTTGCGTTGCGGACAGCATCCCGCACCGCATCCCGGTTGAGCTCAACGCCGATCACCTCCCGCGCGCAGTCCGCCGCGCAGATTCCGATGGTTCCGATGCCGCAGTAGGCGTCAATCACACGCTCTCTCCCCGTCAGTCCTGCCAGCTCAATTGCCTTCGCATAAAGTTTTTCCGTCTGCACCGGGTTGACCTGATAAAACGACTTCGGCGAAATACGGAACGTCTGTCCGCAGAGGACGTCCTCGATGTAACCCCTGCCGTAAATCACGGTTTCCTTTTCACCAAGAACCATGCTGGTCTTCTTATTATTTACATTTATCACGATTGTAGTGATCTCCGGGTGAAGTTTTCGCAGAGCTTTTACAAAATTATTTTTGGAGGGCAGGATCGGCGAACCCAGCACCAGCACCACCATAATTTCCCCCGTGGCAAAACCGCGGCGCACCAGCACATGGCGCAGAAGTCCGTACCCGGTATCTTCATCATAGGTCTTAATTTTAAACGGGCGGAGCATCCCGCGGATGTCGCGGATGATGGCATCCGCCTTCTCATCCTCAATCAGGCAATCATCCACCGCCACCACCCGGTGCGTTTTTTCCTCATAAACGCCGGAAATGATGGTTCCGTCCGACCTCCGGTCAAAGACGGCATGCACTTTATTCCGGTAATGATAGGGATTTCCCATTCCTACCATCGGGTACACCCGGCAGAAAGGTTTCAGCAGTTTCCGCACCTGCTCCTGCTTTATCTCCAGCTGCTTTTTATAAGAAATATCCTGATACTGGCAACCGCCGCACTTTTTGTAAACCGGACATCTTTCTGCTTTATTCATCCGTCTGCACACTCCTTCTATTCGATAGATGCCTGTCAGTTCCCGGCACTTTCACAGTAGAGTTTACCTGTTTCAAAGAAGAAATACAACCCTGTTCTTTTTCACAAATTCCCTGCACACCGCTGCAGGTCTGCTCTGTGGGTGCACCCCGCGGATTGTTTTATTCGAAAAATGACTTTGCTTATTCAACAAAAAGAACCGCCACCATTTGCTCCAATGATGACGGTTCCCTACGCTGTGTCTGAATCCTGTCTGTCTTTACTCCTCATCTTCTGCCGTAAAAGCTCTCATACTGGCTATATACGGCTCGGAGCAAAGCGCAAGACCTTCCCTAAGGTTTGCCCCAAACTTCTTAAAGATCTTCAACATTTCATTCACCTCTTTTCCTTTCGTGATGCTTGCATTATATTCCATGCCCCGTTATAATACTTGCCAGAAGCGCAGTAAAAGTAGTCAAATCTTGCCAAAAAGTTTCCGCATCACAGCGCATCGATATCTGAAACAGAACCGCCATGCCCACACGTAAACAGAAAGAAAAGGAAATCATATATGCCTCTCTGGTATGAACGAACCAATCATGAATTTAAAATACACAACAAAAAATCGGTTCACGTCCCGCCGCATCTGCACAAACTGATCGAGATGATCTATGTCACGCGGGGTACGCTGGAGCTCGGCGTCGGGACGGAACTCTACCACATGGATTGCAATGATTTCGCCATTGTCTTCCCCGACGTGATCCACCATTATCAGGTTTTTTCCGAAAAGCCTTCCTACGCGATCTATCTGCAGGTGAGTCCTGATTTTGCGCCGATGTACACCTCCGTACTCCAGAATTCCTGCCCGGCCGATCCCGTGGTCCATGCCGCCTCGGTGCATCCTGATATCACCTACGCGATGAAAACGCTCCTTCGCGCGGAGGATTCCGACAAGGAGCATATTATCCCGGGCGCATTTACGCAGATCATCCTCACGCATGCGTTCCCGCATTACAATTTTGTAGAAAAAAGTTCCGTGGGAAGCAACGATATCATCTACCAGACCGTCGCCTACGCCGCGGAACATTTTATGGAAAATATCACGCTCCCGAAAATGGCACACGACCTGGGATTCAGTCCGTATGCCATCTCCCGGGTGTTTTCCGGAACATTTCACACTAATTTTAATCAGTATATCAATTCTCTGCGGCTCGAATACGCGCAGCAGCAGATCCTGTACACAGACCAGAGCATCACTGACATCTGCTTTCTGGTCGGTTTTAACAGCCAGCGCACATTTAACCGCGCATTTCAGGAACAGTACGGAATGACGCCGCGGGAGTACCGCAAAGAAAGAAGGCTGACAACAGACTAAAAGATCCATTGTCAGCCGCCTTGTCTTTCATTTTCCTGCGTTTTTTAACTCCTCTTTCTCTATGGCGCCGTCTAAAAGCCCTTTCCGCGGGCAGTTTTTTCATAGTCGGTCTCTTTCGTCTTCACCATCTTTACCCTGCGGCGCACAGACAGAACCACCGCAACAGCTGCGGCCGCCACGCCCAGCACCCAGGCCCAGACCGGGACATCACGGATATCATAACAGCGGACATGAATCCACATCTGATTGATTTTTTCACTGGTCTCTGTGTCAAAATATACCATAATGGAAGCTCGCTCCAGTGTTTCTTCCGAGGGATATTGGGCCGCCAGCTGGCGGTTCACCTGGTCAGCCGGAGCAGTGATGACATAATTTTCATCCGCACTGTCCCCGCCGAAAAAATATCCGAGTGGATACTCTGCTGTCTCTTCCTCCTCATCCTCCACGCCGTAGCACCACTCGGCGTACTCATAAATCCGGGTGTCTTCTCCGCCGGAGATAACCGAAGTGTAACCGACATAATACATATTCCGGACCACATTGTCCGGACGGGAGACGTAATTGATAAACGCCTCCGCCGCATGCTGTTTTGCCGCATCGTCCCCGATGCCGCTCTTTAGCATAACCCAGCCGTCAAAATAAATATTAGTGGACTCCGCCGGAACCGTAAAGCACAGCTCCATATCGTCCTCCTCCGCCTGGTCCAGGGTATAGACGCCGTCCCCCGACCACTGAAGATTCGCCACCACTTTGCCGGTAATCATATCTGCCTTGCCGGAGTCGCTCTCCAGAGAATAGGCATTTTCTATCACACTCGACAGATAATCCTCCACGGCAGCGATTGTCTCATCGGAGACATCATTCATCTCCTCCTCCAGCCGCTGCGCATAATCCGGGTCAGATAAAAACTCCTCAGAGGTCAGTAATTCCGATTTTAACGCGCCCACCGCAGCAAAATACGAGTCACGAACGTTATCCTTGATCGTAATCTGTCTCCGGTAATCCGGATTGCTTAAAATCGTCCAGCTTGACGCATCCTCCTCGGACACTGCCTCCGGATTGTAGACAATGCCGGTGACGCCCCACATATAGCCGGCCATATATTGGCTCCAGCTCTCCCCGTTGATCTCATGGCTGTCAAAAATCTCCTGAATATAGGGAGAAACGCCGATGCTGTAATAATTATTGCTGTCTGTCGTATTAAAAAATTCATCTGACAGCGGCACCAGCATATCCTCCGCCATCAGCTTCATCACCATATACTCCGAGGGGCATACCAGATCAAACTCATCCCCCAGCGTCAGCATATTGTAAAGATCCTCATTGGTGCCAAAGGTGGAATATTCCACATTTACTTTGACGCCATAGGTTTCATAGTACCACTCCTCAAAATCATCGACCATGGAGTTTTCCCCTATGATGTCTCCGCTCGCCAGATCGATAGTCTCCTCCTCGTCCCAACCGCCCAGGTCGATGTATTCCTCCCAGTTGCTGACCCGGAGAGTAACCTCGGCGGCCGATGTCTCCTCCTGCTCCGCGCCCCTGGCGCTCACCGTCACATCAGACAGCAAACCGTTCCCGGTTCCTGCCCCGGCCAGACTTCCGCTTATCATCACGCCTGCCATCGCAGCCGCCAGACATCTTCTGACTCTTATCATTTTTGTTTCCACCTTATCTGTCTGAGATATCTTCAAGAGGGCACCTCCCCTTCAGAGCATAAAAAAGCACCAACCGTTTTTTGACTGATGCTATAATTTCTTTGCTTTATTACATTCCCTCTCTAACGCCGGGAAATTCAAACATATTTTTCTTTTACCAAAAGGATCTTGCGATACGTACATTCTATACAACTCATTTGCTTAGAGATTTGAGGGGATACAGATGGAACATTATCATCGATATTATGTAGGTTCCTTATGTACTTCATATTCACATTGTACAGTTTAAATCTTTCGCTCACCAATCTCTCCTTAAACACATAGAGCCACGCTATGCGTAGCTCTATAGTAGTATCTGTCGCAACAGAAATACTCTCTTATGGTTTCCACTTATAGGTAGGACTCACCTGACAACGTTATTGTATTCAATCGCAGGGCAGATGTCAAGCAGATTTTATAAAAAGGAATGTGTCCGTACCACCGAAGAACTGTTTCTCATCCTGTTCACACATCAGCCGGTGTCCGGCCCGCCTCTTTTTTCTGCCGTCTGGCATACACATTCATGCAGATTACAATCAGCACCACAATGGCAAAGATTACGGTAGACAGCGCCCAAAGTGCCGTCTTAATCTCCGTCTGCGCTCCTTTTGTCGCATTCACCACGTAAGTGCTGATCGTGTCAAAGGTCGCCGGTTTCGTATAGGTCGCGATAAAATAATCATCCAGCGAGAGTGTCACCGCCAGCGCAAACCCGGATACAATGCCCGGCGCCAGCTGCGGCAAAACCACAGTCCGCAGCGCGCTGGCCGGAGTCGCACCCAGATCAAGCGCCGCCTCATACATGCTCGGATCCATCTGTTTCAGTTTCGGTATGACAGAAAGATAGACAAAAGGCGCACACAACACCACATGCCCTGCGACCAGTGGAACAAAGGTATCCTTGTTCACACCAAAGGCGACCACAAGCAGGATGCAGATGGAAAAACCCGTCACCACATCGGCGTTGACCACCGGCACCTGATTCATGGTGGCAAGAAAAGCGGACGCGCCCTTTTTCGAGTAAAAACTGCCGATGGCGCCCAGCGTGCCGAGAACAGCTGCGATCGCTGCGGAGCCCAGCGCCAGCAGGACGGTTCCGCGAATCATTTTTAACAGCTCCTCCGTCGTAAAGAGAGTCACATAATTATGCAGGGAAAATCCCCGGATCGCTCCGATATGCGTCGCCGTCGTAAAACTATATACCATCAGAATCAGAATCGGCGCATACAGAAAAAGCAGCACCAGCGAAATAAAGGTACTTTTTCCAATTAATTTTTTCAAAGCAGCGCACCTCCCCTCCGCGTCTGTTCCTCCTTCTCACCGCCCGTCAAAAGCGTAAACAGACAGATAATCGCCAGCAATACCAGCGCGATCATGGAACCTCCGTGCCAGTCATAAGCGGAAAAATAACTTCCGATCAGGCTTCCCATGATATAGGTGCTGTTATACAGCATATCCAGCACCACGTAATTTGTCATAGCAGGCAAAAACACCATGGACACACCGCTGATAATCCCGGGCACGGAAAGCGGCAGCGTCACAGTCAGAAAAGCCTTTTTTGTGTCCGCCCCCAGATCCATAGCCGCCTCGATGAGCGCGCCGTCCAGCCTGGATATTGTCGTGTAGATTGGCAATATCATAAAAGGAAGAAAGTCATAGGTCATGCCAACGATCGTATTAAAAAAGGGATAATACGCCATATTTCCCTCGATCAGCGTCAGAATCTCCTTGAGCGCCGTCAGCCGAAGAGAAAAATTGATCCACATGGGCATGATAAACAGCATCAGCAGCACAGACCGGTTTTTCAGCTTACTCATTGCCAGGATATAAGCGGTGGGATAAGCGATGGCCAGGCTCACTGCTGTCGTCACCAGCGCCACCGCAAAACTGTAAACGAGAGTGCCAAGTGTATTCGCGTTCGTAAAAAAGGAGACCAGGTTCGCCATCGTCGGCTCGCCCTCCCCGTCTGTGAACGCGAAAAAGAGCAGCACCGCCAGGGGCGCCGCCACAAAAATCAGCAGAAATATGGCATAGGGAATCCCCAGCATTTTTCTCGAAAAGCGCAATTTTTTCAACCGTGTATCTTCCTCTTTCTCTTCAAGATCAAAATCCGTTATTGATGATGATACCTACGGATTGCCCCTGGTATCATCACTTCTTCAGGTAAAACCGCATTTTTTCCACCGGCATGATCAGCCCCACATAATCGTCCATGTTCCACAGATACTCATCATTGACAATGAAATCATGCTCCAGATCCGTATGTACCACATAGCTGTAATGGTCTCCCATATAAATCAGGTCGCTGATATAACCGTGTACAAGTCCCTCCTCGGCCTCATCCGTCATACGGATATCCTGTGCCTCGATCTCCACCACCACTTTTCTCCGCTTCAGGTCGATGGCTTTTCCGTTCTCATCCACCAGCGTGCCGTCCTCCAGCCGATGGCTGCCGCGGATAATCTTTGTCACGCTGACATCCAGTTCCTGTTCGTTATACTCCAGCCTGTAATTGCGGTTCATCTGCGCCACAAATGTGTTCGTGCTGTCCGCGGCGATCATAATATGCAGATCATCCGGCTCCACATACATGCCGACCATCTCGCCCTCCCGGACCGGATGGAGGGCGTTGGCCACAATCTCATTTCGCCCGGATTCTATCGTCAGTTCATAGTGCATTCCTTTAAAAACCGTGCTCTGCACACGGCCGCGGATAATTCCCTTTTCCGGCTCTGTCAGCACAATGACCTCCGGGCGCACCACCGCCGTGATCGGCGTACCCACGGGAATATCGTCGACGCAGATAAAATCACCGCCGCAGAAACGCGCTTTCCGCTCCCCGGTCATAATGCCGTTAAACATATTGCTCTCACCGATGAAATCCGCCACAAAGGGATTGACCGGCTCATTGTAAACATCCTCGGGGGTCCCGATCTGCTGCACCGCACCGTCAGACATTACCACAATCTTATCCGACATGGTGAGTGCCTCCTCCTGATCATGGGTTACATAAATAAACGTAATCCCCAGCTCCTCATGCATATCGATAAGCTCCAGCTGCATTTCCTTGCGCATCTTCAGATCCAGCGCTCCCAGCGGCTCATCCAGAAGCAGAATCTCCGGCTCATTAACCAGGGCGCGGGCAATCGCCACCCGCTGCTGCTGCCCGCCGGACAGCGTGGAGATCGAGCGATTCTCAAAGCCTTCCAGGTCCACAAGCTCCAATACTTTTTTTACCTTTTTTTCAATGACATCCTTTGCCATTTTTTTCTGCCGCAGCCCATAGGAGATGTTTGATGCCACATCCATATGCGGAAAAAGAGCATATCGCTGAAACACCGTATTGATCGGCCGCTTGTTCGGCGGCAGGTTTGTGATATCCTCTCCATCCAGCAGAATCTCCCCGCCGGAGGGCAGATCAAACCCGGCGATCATGCGCAGCGTGGTCGTCTTGCCGCAGCCGGAAGGTCCTAAGAACGTCACAAACTCGCCCCTCTTTATCTCCAGATTGACATCCGAGACAGCCGTAAAACCATCGGTGAAGGTCTTCGTCAGATGTCTCAGCTCGATAATGTTTTCTGTATCTTTAACCATTAAATTCTCCCCATTTGTCACGTCCTGCCTGTCAGATTCCCCTCTGATTTACGTTTTCTCTTTCAGTCTGAACTTTCTGCTGACTACAATCACCTGCCCCGTGACTTTCCGCCCTAACAGCAAACTTTACAGCAGAAAACTTTTTCCTATTATAGAAGAACATCCAGATTGCCATCGCGATTATGATCACATACCCTGCCACGCTCCATCGATCCGGCACCTGCAAGAACACCACATATCCGATCAACGCAGAAAAAATAATCTGCGAATAATCGTACACGGATATCTCCCGCGCCGGGGCATGATAATACGCCGCCGTGATGGCAAACTGCCCGCCGGCCGCCGCAAGTCCCGCGCCCAGAAGAAACAGCACTTGCGAAATGCTCATCGGCGTGTAAGCAAAAATCAGATA
This sequence comes from Clostridiales bacterium, assembly GCA_021203005.1. Taxonomy (GTDB): domain Bacteria; phylum Bacillota; class Clostridia; order Lachnospirales; family Lachnospiraceae; genus Eubacterium_I. Next base: position 10,748 of record JAJQCB010000126.1, read on the forward strand.
AGGCAGCGTCACCAGACAGGAAAAGCCCGAAAAAAAGAGGACAACCGTAGTACCCTTCTGTCCTCTCTGCCCGAGCATCCGCACCATCGTGTAAGCAATGCCTGCGCACAAACCGCCGCAGAGTCCTATGAGCGACGGCAGGAAGTTCATATTCAGAAATGTCGGCTTTATGATCAGCAGACTGCCCGCAAAAGCTCCGCACACCGCAGTCACCTGAATCGGCGTCAGCTTTTCCTTTAAAATCAGGAAGGAAAAGAGAATCACAAAAAACGGCGACATCTTATTGAGCATGGACGCGTCCGACAATACCAGATGATCCACAGCATAAAAATTGCAGAGAATCCCGATTGTCCCGAACGCGGCGCGCAGAATCATATATCTCCAGTTGCCCACTTTCACCCGGAACCGCTCTCCGCTGCGAAGGAGCGCCGCCATCGCAATGGCGAAAGCAATCAGGTTGCGGAAAAAGCTTTTCTGTACCGACGGCAGGTCACCCGAAAGCCGTACAAACATATTCATAAACGCAAAACACAGCGCAGAAAGGATGATAAACAGGATTCCTTTATACTTTGCTTTCATAAAAATTTCCTTTCGCAGGATTCGCTCTCTTTTTCGCCGTGCCCGCTCGGGAGATTCTCTCCCTCGCTTTCCGGGCTTCGCCCTATGAATCTGCCCGCCGTAAATGCCGACTGCCAGCAGTCGCATTTCCTCCCGGCAGATTCGCACGGCTCATTGCCAACGCTCACATTATACATGAGGTTGAGGGTTAGCACAACAGGTGTTTTTAAGAAAATCCATGAGGGTTGATCAATCGTCTGAAATCTGCATTCCATTTACATCCAGATGATAATCCCCCCTGTAGATCAATTCCGAAATTGGCACTATCTCATATCCCTGCTCCTCCAGGTTCGTCAGCAGCTGATCCAGTGCCTGTGCTGTGTAGGCCGCGCCGTTATGACAAAGAATAATCGCGCCGCCAGTCAGATTGTCTGAATTGCAGACCCGGTCAATGATATCATCCACGCCGTAATCTTTCCAGTCCAGACTGTCAATGGACCACTGGATTGCATAGTAGCCGCAGGCAGTCACGCCGGCGATCACATGGTTATCGTAATCCCCGTAGGGCGGACGGAAGAGGAACATCTCATAGCCGGTCAGTTCCTTCACTTTTTCGTGAACCGACATGATCTCCTCCGTAATCTCCTCCGCGGACAGCTGACTCATATTTTTGTGATTTTCGCTGTGATTGCCCAGGTCGTGCCCGGCCTCATAGATCGCCCTCACATCGTCCGGATAGGATTCCACCCACCCACCGGTCATAAAAAATGTGGCGTGGACATTGTGCTCGGCCAGAATATCCAGAATATTCTGAGTGTCCTCATTCCCCCATGGGAATGCTTCCTATGGACATTTCTGAAACCGTTTTTACCGCAGCATCCGGGAAGTCAGCTTCCGGAGCAACTGCACAAATTCCAAAATCCGTCCATCACAACTCTCAATCGCATCTTCCGGAATATGAGCCGGGTCAAACGCATCATTCCCGGAAACTTCTTCCTCTGCCATCCTCTTCTCCAGATATTGCATTGTTTTATTCTTTTCCTCTCCGGACATTTTCGTAAAAAGCCATATCAGAGCAACCTCATCCGCACCAAGTTCCTTTGCCAATGGCGGCAGCTGAACATATTTTTTATCATTCATCTTTGCATTCTCCAGTCTTTGCTTATACTCACAGTTTTTTACTGCAAGCACACGCTCCGTCTGCACAACTCTCCTGTCTCCGCTTATACCCGCAGTTTTTATAAGTATGTGTAATATAGTGAATTTTATCACCAGTTGTGCACAAGCCGAAAGTCATAAGACATATTTATCAGTCACAAATCATATCATTTACAAATATAGCTTTCTCTGAAGAATCATTCCCATGGAAAAAAAAGACATCTCCATCACCTTTACCTCCGCCAGTGACCGGCCGTTTGATCAGACACTAAAATCCATCATACGCCTGAAAGCAGGAGAAACCGCCAAAATCACTTTTGCTTCCAATAGCATACATTCTCCTGTCAATTCCGCTTCGAATCAGTCAAAACAGGACTCCGGCCTATGACGCAATGGAAAATTGCCGCATATCTCCGCCTCTCAAACGACGACAGAGATAAAGATGAGAGCGACAGCATCGCCACACAGCGCAGACTGATTCAAAACTACATAGCCGAAAATCTCACAGACGGCCAGTTTGCAGGCGAATACGTCGATGACGGCTTCACCGGTTTAACCTTTGACCGGCCGGATTTCAGGAGGATGATGCACGACATTAACCGCGGGCTCATCAATTGTGTCATTGTGAAGGATCTCTCCCGATTTGGCCGGGATTATATCGAAGCCGGAAACTATCTGGAAAAAATTTTCCCCGAAAACGATATTCGTTTTATTGCCGTCAACGACAATTACGACTCTCTTTACACCTCCGGAAACGATGCATTTATCGCTCCTCTGAAAAATATATTCAATTCACAATACAGCAAAGATATCTCTGCAAAGGTAAAAAGTTCCTTTTCTGCCCTTCAGTCCGAAGGAAAATTCTGCGGTGCCTTTGCCGGATACGGATATGTCAAAGACCCGCATGACAGGCACAGACTTGTCATCGATGAAACAGCTGCACAGACAGTCCGCGAGGTATTTGACCTGTATCTCTCCGGTATGGGAAAAATCGCAATCGCCAACCATTTAAACAGACGGGAGGTTCCCAGCCCTTCTCTGTACAAGCAAATCTGCGGTCTCCATTACACAAACGGCCAGCGGCTGGAGTGCACCAGATACTGGACCTACAGCACCATCGACCGCATGCTGAAAAATGAAATGTACATCGGAAACATGGTACAGAATAAAACGGTGCGAAAAACGGTGCGCGGAAAAGCCCATAACAATCCCAGACCAAACTGGAAAATCGTGGAAAACACCCATCCGGCCATTATCAAAAAAGAGAAATGGGACGCTGTCCAGGAGCTTTTAAAACGAAACACCCGGCAGCTTAATCTTGAGAATAATGTGGGATTATTCGCCGGATTTATTCTCTGCGGCGACTGCGGACGGGCCATGACCAAAGTGAAAGCAGGAAACAGCCGGCAGAGCATAGCAGGAGAACAGAACTTGCCGGACTCCTTCACTTACCTGTGCGGCTCCTACAAACGCTATTCTGTCTGTTCCCGGCATGCCGTGAAGTCGGAGCTGCTCGAAAAAGCTCTTTTAGACAAAATAAATACAGAAATTGCAAAACTGGGGAGCATTTCCGTCTCCGCCGGGGAACAGCAGAACCAGTCGGCAGACACAAAAAAATATGAGTTGCGCCTCGTAAAACTGCACAGTCTGAAAAAATCCATCTACGAGGACTATAGGGAGGGGCTGCTCACAAAGGAAGAGTATCTGGCATACAAGGAGGATTATCAGAACGAAGGAAACCTGATCAGCGGTCAGCTGGAGCAGATCAGAACTGCCGCCCCCAAAGGCACCAAAAACCGGGAGTGGCTGCAGACCCTAACAAAATATGGAAAAATTGACACACTGGACAGGGAAATGCTAGCGGAAATCCTGGACCGCATCATCGTAACGGAAACAGAGGAGCAGATACATATCGAGTTCCGGTTGAAATTCTTACCGCAGTCTTTCTGACAAAGTATCCTGTCAGAAAATGGCGGAATTTCTGAACGAGCCTCCCGGTTTTAGATCCGGGAGGCTCCCCTCTACCCTGTCATCCGTGCCATCAGCGCATTCCCATGCTCTTTCAGCCATCCGTTCCACTTATCATAATCCGGAAAAACCCGGTAGATCTCATCGTAAAACGCTTTCGAGTGATTCATTTCCTTCCGGTGGCAAAGCTCGTGCACCACAACGCTATCCAGCACTTCCGGCGGGGCAAGCATAAGGAGACAGTTAAAATTCAAATTACCCTTTGCCGAGCAGCTTCCCCACCTCGTCCTCTGGTTGCGTATCGTGATGCGCCCGTAGGTCACACCAACCAGCGGAGCAAAGTGCTTCACCCGCTCCGGGATCACTTTCACAGCCTGCTCCGCCAGTGCCCGGATTTCTTCCGCGGAAAGCCGGTCCGCTGCCGGCTGGTTTCTCTGTTCCGCTTCCATCTGCGCCAGTTTTTTCCGGATCCAGTCCTCGTGCTTGCGCAGCAGTCTTTCAATCTCCGCCTTTGTCGCACAGTAAGGTGCACGGACAACCACGCCATCCCCCGTCACCTGAATGGCAATCGTTTTTCTGTTGCTTTTTATCACTCTGTAATCCATCATTACACTTCTACTCCAACATCCCTTATTCCATCTCCCTGCCAACAGCCGTCCTGCCGCAGCTTTTCAGCCTCTGCCGCCAGAAATACCTCCGCATTCTGCGGCAGCAGAAGTTCCTCCACCGAATCTTTTTCAAAATCACAGACATAAATCACATGGATGCAATTTAAAAACACCCAGTCAAAGTGAATTCTCTCCTTTTCCTGCCGATGCTTCATATATACGAAAAGTGATTCCGCATCAACGGTTGTCCCTTCTTTCGGGTGCAGGAAAAGGTATAATCCGTTCTTTTTACACCGACGATAATTTTTATTCAGTTTTTCCAGTTTCCGGTCAAAACGATATTTTGCCTTAAACAAATAATCCTGCTTTCTCGTCTCATCCGGAAGGATCGCCCAGAAACGTCCATTATAAAAATGCAGCCGCTCCCCATAGCGCTCAAAAGCTGACTCCGGCAGTTCTTCCTTCCGGCGGCCGAGATATTTTTCGATAAAACTCGCCATCTGCCCGTCGTCCGGGAGCAAAGCCTGGCTTACCTCCAGTCCAAAGTCCATCGTCTCATTGATCCAGTCCGGGGACTCGCTCTTAACAAAACCGGGACGATATTCCGGCCACAGATACTCCAGAGAAAGCGCCGCGTAAATCTCGTTTAAAAGTTTTTCATAAGCCACTTTGCATACCCCGTTCTTGTGTGCGCTGTTTTTTAGAATAAATTTATTCTAACACGCCCTCTTCACTTTTAACAGCATTTTCCGCCATTAATTTGCTGAATAACCATATCAGTTGCCTACATTTTTTAGCCCGGTTCTCTATCATTACATAAATTCTACGGCTATCGGCTATCATTCAGTTACGTCCATTTTAAGCATTCCCCCATGCCGCATCAAAACTGATCGCCACTTTTTTCTCCTCCGTATCCACGCAATAAATCGGCAGTTCCCTCCCGTTTACCGTATTGCTGACTGCAATGAGTTCTGTTTTGGTCTGAAGTGCCAGTACCACGGCCAGAACAGCCACGACCGCTCCCATCGCGGAAGCGACAAAACGCATCTTTCTTTTCTGCATCGTTCACCTGAAAAAATAATATTGTTATTATGTATGAAATCAGAAAGTCAGATATTCGATGCGAAATAAGGTGCTGCGCAATTGTTTTGATATAAGGCGCTACCACGCTGCCACAATTATTTTGATATTGACTAATTTCATTTTTTTGTGTACAGTAATACGCAAAGAGCGTTTGCGAATTATATTGCAGTTTTAGCGGATCAGATTCCGCACGAAATGTGCACTATTTTTCGCAAGCGCTCTTTTTTCTTTTATAACACGGGAAATGCCGAGCATACTATAATAAGCGTTTCCAAACACTTTTTTACACAGCACAGCAGGGACAGAGTATCACGACAAGAGGGACGGTACATGATCATGAAAAAAAGAATTGCAAACGAAATAATGAAAGATATTCTCACAGACATCGTCAGCGGTCTGCTGATCGCCATCGGCGTCTATAACCTCGCCACCCAGGCGGAATTTCCTCTGCCGGGAATCGGCGGCATCGCGCTGATTTTTTACCAGCTCTTTCATCTGCCCATCGGCGTGATGACCATTGTGCTGAATATCCCCATCATACTGGGAACTTTCCGCATCCTGGGGCGGCAGTTTTTTCTCAAATCCGTGAAATCCATCCTGATCACCTCAGTCATCATGGATCTGGTGGCTCCCCTGCTGCCCGTCTTTGAGATTGACCGCCTGCTGGCCGCGCTGTGCTGCGGCGTCCTCTCCGGTGCCGGGTACGCCCTGATCTTCATGCGCGGCTCCTCCACCGGCGGCGTGGACTTTATCAGCATGTCCATCCGGGCAAAAAAACCGCACTTTTCCATCGGCACGATCATCTTTTTCCTGGATCTGATCGTCATCCTGCCCGGCACGTTTCTGGTCTCCAAAGATCTGGAAAGCCTGATCTACGGCGTCATCATCGCCTACCTGACCTCTGTGGTCACCGACAAGCTGATGTACGGCATCAGCCAGGGAAAGGTAGCAATGATTATCACCAATAACAGTAAGGAAGTCTGCCGGCAGATCAATGAAAACTTCGACCGCGGCGCCACCATTTTAAACGGCAGGGGCAGCTACACACAGGCAGACCGCGATGTAGTTATGTGCGCCTGCAGCACCAAGCAGATGTACGGCATCCGCAAGCTGATCAAGGAAATTGACCCGCAGTCCTTTTTGGTCATCATGGACTCCAGCGACGTGGTGGGGGAAGGATTTCAGAGCGAGTAAGCACGGCAATGCAGAGCACACAGAGAAGTGCGCAGGATTGCCAGAATTCTTAACTACTCAACACTTGCCACCTGCAGTCTCCGCCCATCCACAGTAAACTGCACATTGTACCCGCCAAACGATAACCCGTACACCCGATCCGGATCATTCTGATAGCGCGGGCGGGGATCCTGTCTCAACACATCAATCAAAGCACTCTGTTTTTCCGGAGCTATCTGCGCCAGCAGGTACTCCGGAAATTCTACTTCAAGCAGGCCGTCGTCCATCTCATCGGAAAACCCGCCTCTCGCCTGCGGATGACTGTCCGCAAACGGAATATACGGCTTGATATCATAAATCGGTGTACCATCCCGCATATCAATCCCGGATACCTGCAATACCGGCCCCCGATTGCTCAGTTCAATGCCCTCCAGCTTTACGGATGAGAGTCCGATGGGATTCGGACGAAAAGGCGAACGCGTTGCAAAGACGCCCATCCTCTGATTTCCGCCCATCCTCGGCGGACGCACCAACGGACTCCAGTCATTCCGCTCCGTTCCTTCAAATCCCCACAAAAGCCAGATATAGTCATATCCTTCCAGGCCACGCACCGCTTTCGGCTTTCGATACTCCGGTTCAAACACAATGGTTCCTTTTAGTTCCGGAATAATCCCGCTCTGCCGCGGGATGCCAAACTTCTCCGGAAAATCCGTATAAATGTGTGCTATCACATGTAACTCTGTCAATCTTTCATCCTCCAAATCGAGCAGGAAGCGACATTTGCCCTATACTCGCCGCGCGGGGTGCAGACAGCACAGCAGTCATATTCCTTACGCACCTCTGCGCATAAACAGGAAATCTCCGACTGCAGCCGGAGACCCTGTAAGCCTATGAACATATCATCATTACAGCGGCTGTCTGGGAATAATAATCGCCGCCAGAATATAAATCCAGAAACCAAATCCTGCAAAAATAACCAGCAACGCCCAGATCAGACGCACAATCGTCGGATCCACTCCAAGGTACTCGCCGACGCCACCGCAGACACCGCAGATCACCCGGTTGTCCTCAGACTTATATAATCGTTTCCTCATGCTAAACTCCTCCTTCATTCATGATATGATTCACTTCCGGTCAGCAGCTGTTCCAATACTACGATTTCTCTATTATATCTGCTCCTGTACCTGTATGAAGTATAACAAATAATTATGATTTCTGCAATGATGCTTTGCGTTTAACTACGCGAGCGGTAAGTTTCCCGTAACTGGACTTTCACCAGCTAGAACTGTGCCATGCCCGGCACACACTGAAATGGGAGACTGCCGAAGCACTCTCCCATTTTTCATACTCTGTTATTTTTTCTTTTACTGTTTCCGCAAACGGCGAGCCGCCGCCAAAAAGCCGATTCCGGACAACAGTCCCGACAACGCTCCGATAATACAGGCAATCCCGATATCTCCGAACATCACACATCCCATGGCAATTCCGATTATCCCCACAATGATAAGCAAAATTCCAATCAAACGCATATCTGTTTCCTCCTACTCTTCTGCATCAAAAGACAACGTAATGACATCTGACGTATCAATCGTATCCCAGGTATCCTCATCCACGATCACAAGAGAAAAAGCAATCTCTTCCACATCGTCCACACTCTCCAGATTCAGATCCTCAAGATCCAGCAGATACATCCCATCTACTGCTTTGGTTCCCTGATACAGATCAATCCAGAAACTCTCGTCCTCCATATATCCGTTCACGGATACATCTTCACTATAGATACTGACAGAACGGTCACTGTTATTTTCCGCATAGATAACCAACTCGCCATCCCAGATAGAATCCTCTTTTAATCCCTTGCAAATCACACGGACGTCATTGGAATCATAGATTACATCACCGCTGTCATCGACTGACTGTGTAAACCCATCCGCCGCGGAGGTATTCAATACAATGCGCTCACTCTCCGCTATTGTTTCCCAGGTATCGTCATCCGATATGGTGAGTGCAAATTCAATCGTCGCTACGGTATCAATTCCGCAGGCACTTAAATCACTGCTGTAAAGAGAAATTGAGTCATTCGCAGCCTTGCCTGCAGCCACCTCTGAATACAATCCGGAACTGCTCAGCATGTATCCGTTGACGACAAGATCTGACGTTGTTAAAAGAATGTTTGTTTCGGAATCATTTGTAATGGAGAGGTTTACCTCTTCATCCAGTAAGCCTCCATCAAAACCGGTCACTGTCACCACAACTCCATCAGCATTATAGATTTCTGTTTCTTCCAGGGTCACTGATGTGTCAGAGGAAGTATTTTTCTCTTCGGTTTCCTCTCCGTCCGATACGGTATCTTCCGTCTCTGTTACACTTACATCTGCATCCACCCCGGACGCCTCTTTTACCTCACTTGATCCACAGGCCGTCACCGCCATCGTCAGCGCCGCCAACAATATCCCTGTTAAAATCCTCTTTCTCATAACCGCTTATCCTCTCTTTTTCTGATGATTGAATTATTATGATTCATTCTATAAAAATAAATGCCCTCTGCGGTGTGCTGTCAGCACACTTCTTTTTTCGCAGGGGCAAACATGATTGATTTTTCAAAACCAAACTATTATCATTAGTTATAGCAATAAAAGAAACGGAAAATACGAATGAACGACGAACGCACGACAGATCTTTTAAATGAATTAAACAGCATGGACGATAAACCGGAGTCTTTTCAGGCATTTATGGAACGGCATGCTTCCGCCCAGACCTTCCATACGCTGGCCGACTACCTGAACTACTATATTTCGCAAAACCCTGATCTCCATATCGCGGATGTGATCAAGCGTTCCAACACCGATAAAAGCTACTCTTATCAGATATTTAACGGCAGGAAAAAGCATCCTAACAAGTACAAACTGATCCCGCTGTGCATCGCCATGAAGATGTCGGTCAAGGAGACCAACCGGGCTTTGTTTATGGCGGGTCAGCCCGCACTGACTCCCACCGAGACTCTTGACGCAGCCCTGATCATCTGCATTAATCACGAATATTCAGATATGATTGCTGTCAACGAATACCTGGCTGCGAACGGACTGCAGCCGCTATAATGGTAACCGGGAATAGCCGACATTATATTTTCCAGTATATCCTCCGCAGCTGAATTCTATATCAGCGGTTTTCTATACATGTCAGAACCACCATAACAACAGTCACAATCAAAACCGTATACAACACATAACCGACAATCTTCCAGCCTCTTTTTTTCATCAACGGAAGATACCGGTGCACATCCATATAATTAAACCAGAAAAAAATCCAAAGCATGCCGATGCTGATAAAACAAATCCGGTTTGCACACAGGATCAGTCCTGTCTCCGGCATTCCGTTCACATCGTCAACCGTCAGCGTCAGGCCAAAAAAACCACAGAGTCGCGTATCCGATCACGGCAAGTAATACTTTCCACGCAGTTCCGGTACGAAATCCCGGCGGCAGGAACAGATACTTCTTTTCTTTGCCCTGTACATCTGTTTTTGTGCTGGACGCACTTGGTCTGCCCATCCTGCTGCCTTCACTTATTTCACCCATCGCGGTTTCATCTGCAGACATTTGCTGCCGGGTTCCCATCCTCCTACCGTGTTTTGCATCCCCTGTCTTTGCCTTATGCGCATCCTCTCCAATCATCAGATCCCGCTGCAGCTCCGCCGCGCTCTGATACCTCCGATCCGGGTCAAACTGAATGCATTTCCGGATGACCGGCTCCAGCTCCTCGGAAAAAATCTCCTCCGAAGGATATTTTCCGGTCAGAAGATAGTTCATCATCACACCAAGAGCGTAGAGATCCGTCCGGGCATCTGTCTGTGCATAGCCATACTGCTCCGGAGCCGCATACTTTCGGGTGCCCATAATTACCGTGTCATTGCCCTGCCCACTCTCATAATTTCTCGCAATATTAAAATCCACGATTTTAATCTGATGATCTGCTGTCAGCAATATATTAGAAGGTTTCAAATCTCTGTGAATGACCGGTACCGGTCTGTTATGCAGATCTTTTAACGCCTCGCAGACATCCAACATCAGCGAACGAACCTCAGATTCCGCAAGTATCCCTTTTTCCTCCAGATACTCTTCCAGATTCTGTCCCTGTATATACTCTTCCACGAGAATCAGCGTTCCCTCAGACTCTATACACTCATAAATCTTTGGAAAAAACCGGCTGGTATGAGTCATCAGGTCAAAATAAATGCCCCTGTCATACACAGTCAGATCTTTTCGCACATATATTTTCTTTGTCTCTACATGTTGAACCAACACGACATTCTTATGTGTGCTGATTTCCGCAATCTTTTTATAGTAAGAAAGCCGGCTTT
>JAJQCB010000111.1 GCA_021203005.1 Clostridiales bacterium
GTAACGGAGGTGGTCAAAATTTCGCCCACCCTCGCTCCGGGGTCATTTTTTCACTTGAAATACAGAATCGGTTGATATATAATCTGTCTATCGGAATTGAGTTATTCCATTAGAATCAAAAAAGAGGTGACTGAAGATGAGGCATAAAAGCGACGAACTGATGAAACAGATTTTTGAGTTCGTAGAACAGTTTACAATAGAAAACCTCCGCTCTCCAAGCACTACGGAAATCGCAAGAGCTGTAAAAGTGGCACAGAGTACTGCCTACAAGTACCTTGTCGCCATGCGGGAGAAAGGGATGCTCTCTTATCAGGGCGGCATCATCTCCACCAAAAAAACACGCAACCTGATATTCGATCAGAGCGCTGCAGCGCTTGTCGGTTCCGTCTCCTGCGGCCTGCCGCAGCTGGAAGAGGAAAATATCGAAGAATAAATCCCGCTCCCGGCAAGCCTGATCGGAAAAGGCGATTTTTACATCGTACATGCGAACGGGGAATCCATGATTGGAGCCGGCATCGACGACAATGATCTGGTGATTGTCCGCAAACAGACAGACGCGAACTACGGCGACCTGGCGATCGCCCGGGTACAAAATGAGAATACATTGAAAAGATATTAATTTAACAGCAAGAAGAATCGGCCTTATCTCCACCCGGAGAACCCCGATTTTGACGATATTTATCCGGCTTCCCTGTCCATTCAGGGCGTAGCCGTCCATGTCATCAAACGTCTGCGGTAGATCCCACTTCATTCCTATCGCACCATCGTGACATGAAAAAATAACTGATGGATCAGCAATATGGACAGACAGCACCCTGGGTGCTTCGGAACGGTCTGTCCAGCCAAAGCTCCTCAATGGTTTTCTTTCCCTTTACCGATTGAGTGATGGCATTTTTATTACTTCAATAATAAAAAACGTGAGGAGATTTGCGATGAACAATTTACTTTATGCCCCGGAGCCCGGAAACGGCGACCTTTTCACCCTCCCTCCGGCAATACCAGCCCCGGCTTACTCCAGAAAACGGTATTTTCAGGGCTGCCCGGAAATGTGTTCCCTGGAAGACTTCTATCGGAACCACTTTATCCATGATTATACGTCTTTCTTAAAACAGAAACTGGCGACCCGTGAGCTTCCGCTTGGACGGATCAGCCGTTACGTACCAGAACCCGATAACATTCTTGTAACGGACGCTGACCTCACCGCCATACACTTTACTGCAATTGACAGTGAGCACATCCATGTCGAGGCACTGCTGCGCACAACCATATATCTTTCTGTCCTATTAGGACAGGCTCAATATTCGGATACTGTCAACCAGATGTACAAGATCAACGGCAGTTTTGCCATCTATGACGACGGCTACGAATACAGCCTGGTCGACCAGGTGGGCATCTACGAATCCTGGGACCAGACCATGTACCGTCCCCTGTCCCCTTATCTGGTGCCCATCCTCACACGGGAGGAACTGGATATGGAAGCCGAAAGAATTTTGCGCCGTTTCTATCCGGAAGCACTGCAAAAACCGGTCTGCCTGAATGTAAACATTCTTGTAAAGCGGCTCGGCCTGCAAGTCCAGTATGCACGTATCTCAAAGGACGGCTCTGTTCTTGGACAGCTTTTCTTTGAAAAAGTTACCATCACGGTCTATGATGATAAGAACCATCCGGTACGCCTGAACATCGATGCAAACACTATTCTGATTGATGCAGAAGCTGCCAGAAAAGCGAACGGCGGACGTGTCCATCCGACTATCCTGCACGAATGCATACACTTTCTCCTGCATCGAATGTTTTTCCGAATGCAGCGGATTTACCAGTCTGAAATCCAGTGTATCTCCTGTCCTGCGGAAGTAACGGTCTCCAAGGACTCCCCGATCTATTGGATGGAATGGCAGGCCAATCAGATGATCCGCAGACTTTCCATGCCGGCTGAACAGACACGGATAAAAATAGCAGCGCTTATCAAGCAAAAGGAGAACTACAGCCATTGCCGGGACAAACTTTATATCATCGAGTCCGTCATCAATGAGCTTGCCGAGTTCTACTGCTGCTCAAAGCAGTCTGCGAGACAGCGGATGATCGAACTAGGCTATCCGGAAGCGCAGGGCGTACTGAACTACTGCAACGGCAGCTATATACCGAATTATCAGATTGATCCAAGCAGCATCACTCCCTGGCAGACCTATACGATCAGCCTGAGCGCCGCTTCCGGAGAGTACGCCAACAATGTCTACTTTCGCAAGCGTGTAGATTACGGAAAATATGTTTACGTAGAATCCCATTTCTGCCTGAACCATCCGAAGTTTGTCACACCAGACGCCAAAGACGGTCTTCACCTGACCGATTACGCGCGGGCTCATATGAATGAGTGCTGTCTTGTGTTTGATATAGGCACTGCGCAAAACGACTACTCGTACCGCAGCGGCTCATTAAAACGGGAACCCTCATCCGGTTCCGGCTGCATCATTTTCTATCCGGGAAAGAATGAGATTGAAGCAGCTGCATCGCGGGAATCACCACTTGACGCAGCCAACCGTATCTCTGCGATCATGGATGAACTGCCGTCAAGTCTCGGAGCCACCCTTGTTTACCACATGCAGCGGCTTCGGCTTACAAAAGCGAAAATGGAGGAGCTGTCACACGTATCCGTCTCGCCCATCCAGCGTATCCGCACCAAAGACGGTTTTCCCGTCACTTTGCAGTCTGTGATCGCCCTTTGCGTCGGGATGAGCCTTGACCCGGAACTCAGCGAGGATATGGTTGAAAAAGCCGGATACCGCCTGCGTAACACTCCGGAGCATACCATGTATAAAATAATCCTGCGGAATATGTATCTGGCATCCATCGACGCCTGCAATGCCGCACTCACCGCATCCAAAATGCCGCCGCTGACAAAAGTGAGGTGACCAATAAATACTATGTATCCGAAAGCACAGGCGCTACATCCGCATAAGAAAAAGGTTTATGTGAAGGTTAGCTCCGACACCGATCAGACAGGTTATGTACAGCCCAAAGCTATCACATGGGTAGATGGGACAAAATACATAATTGAAGATGTGAAAGATTTTCGTCCGTCTAACACAGTTGGCCTCAACCTTCCTGGAGACTGTTATACCATAGTCATCAATGGGCAGTTAAAACATCTGTTCTTTGAGCAGAACGACCGCCGATTTAACGGAAGGTATGGAAGGTGGTTTGTAGA
>JAJQCB010000235.1 GCA_021203005.1 Clostridiales bacterium
CCTTTAAAAATCCCTCCTCGATATTGCCGCCGATCGGGCAGAACATCTGTCCGACCTTCTCCTCCGTATCCATGGACGCCAGAGTATTCTTTACCCACTGTTCCTTTTCCTCCGTCAGATAAAAGGGTGCTGCTTTCAACTCAACCATCGTTGTTCCTCCTCCTTAAACTAATTTTTTATAACCTCATCTGTGGCAGTCTGTTCAAATGATAAATGTGACAACCGGGTATATGGTTTGTCCCCTTTATCATTGAAATTATGCCATCGTACTACCGATTATACCCTTTTTTGTTATAAAAGGTCGGCTCTTTTTAGACTTTTTTAGTCATATTTTTAGAAAGTTTTCCGCCATATTATTCTTCCCGGCTTGTTTTTGGGTGTTTAATAATTAATTTTTGTCCCCTTCCGGGCTAAAATACGTCTCTTCCCTTGACAGATTATATTTCTTCCGTTAGCATAAATATGAAGATTGCAGGATATGGAAATCCCTGATTTCCGTGATCAAACTTATGTCGTGCAGCAATCCATGGGTATCATCAGTAATGGCTTTTGTCCCCAACATCATGAAAAGGAGCATATCATGGAATTCCAGTTAATCACAGAAGAACAAAACTGCCCCTACCGCCTTTCCATAACCAAAGGCTCTACCAGCGAAACTCATTTCCACAGCAGCCTGGAACTGATATTCGTTCTCCGCGGCGGTATTATCTATACATTAGCAGGAACCTCTTACACGCTTAGTCCCAGAGACTTTATCTTCTCAAATCCGTACGAAATTCATGCGATCACGCAGGTAGCGGAAGACACAAATCTGATTCAGCTGGAGATAGAATTACAACCTTTCAAACCGCTTTTTCCCTCCGACAGCCCTCTCTTTTTTCAATGGGATGAGACTTACAACAACCGCGCACTGGAGTTTTACCGGGAAATCACGGCCTCTGTACGCACGATCCTTACCGATGCCATCAATCAGGAACCGACCTGGCTGGCCAGAATCAACCAGGAAATTATCAGCATTCTGATCGCCATATACCGTCACTGTGAGCGTCCGGCACACGTCTCAAAACGTTCCTCCCGCCCGGTTGACCAGACGCAAAAAGCAGCAGAGAT
The DNA here is from genome assembly GCA_021203005.1 of Clostridiales bacterium. GTDB lineage: Bacteria > Bacillota > Clostridia > Lachnospirales > Lachnospiraceae > Eubacterium_I. Next base: position 1,111 of record JAJQCB010000235.1, read on the forward strand.
CATGGAATATCTGAATACACATTACATGGATCCCCTCTCCCTGCAGACGGTATCTCAGGCCATTCATCTCTCGCCGCCCTACATTTCCAGACTATTCAAAGAAACCTTCCACGTAGGCTTCCTGGAATACCTGAATCACCTGAGGATTCAGAAATCTCTCCGTGCGCTGGAGAGTTCTTCCGAATATATCCTGGATATTGCCGTCTCTGTCGGATTCAACAGCGCCAAGTCATATCGCCGTGTGTTCCAGCAGATTATGGGGATCACCCCGACGGAATACCGAAATCAGCATACCGCTCAGACAGATCTGTCTCTCAGCCGGGAAAGTCAGACAGAACCCATGGCACATCTGCTCCGTTTTATTTCTGAGACAAATTTCCCGCCGCAGGATTCTCTGACAGAAAAAAAATATGATATCATCGCCATTCAACAGGATTTTACAAGCTGTGTATACAAAAAAAATCCCCGTAAATGGAACCGCACGCTGTCCATAGGTATGGCTGCACTTCTGCTCCAGCGTACAATACAGCAAAGCATTCTGGATGCCGTCCGGGATATGGGATTTCAATATGTACGTTTTACCGGCGTTTTATCCGACAATCTCCAGATTTATCAGGAAAATGCGGACGGCACTCCGGTCTATTTCTGGGTTCTTTTAGACGAAATTCTGGACTTTCTGCTGCGCAATAATTTAAAACCATTTATCTGCCTCGGATTCATGCCGGAAAGGCTGGCAGCCCGCGCGGTACCTTCCCCTTACCTGTGGAATGCCAACACAAGCAAACCAAAATCCTTACAGCAATGGACCGATTACCTCCACGCTTTTCTGCAGCATTGTGTCAACCGTTACTCCTATGAAGAGGTTAGCACCTGGAAATTTGAATTCTGGAATGCGCCGGAGTTACAGGGGTTATTCTGGCACGATACCGACCGCGAATTTGAACAGTTTTTTCTCGCTTCCTACCGGACATTCCGCTCGGTTCTTCCGAACGGATTATGGGGATCGCCGGGTTTCGTAAAATTTCATAACTTTGCCCATACCAGAAAATTTCTGGAATTCTGCAGAAAAAATCAGGTTCACTTTGATTTTATCTGCCTCCACATTTTTATGGTTACCGATCCTTCCCAGAATGATCCTCTTCTCACCAAAATCCTGTCTCTCGGACCGGATCAGGATATACAGGAAACGCGTTATCTTAACCATGCGGTTTCAGAAATTGCCGGAATTCTGGCGGACCTGCGCATGGAAACACCCATATATATCACAGAGTGGAATATCAGCCCCTATTTTCATGACCTCTCACGGGATACCTGTTTTATGAGCACTTATATCACAGACACCATCAATCAGCTTCCGGATGAAGTCGAGGAAATCTCTTTCTGGGCGCTGACAGACTACATGCAGGAACACGTTCCTCATCAGGATATGTTTACCGGCGAACTCGGAATTATGACCCACAACGGTCTGCCAAAGCCTTCCTACCTCGCTTTTATTCTTCTTCACCGAATGGAAGAAAACCTTGTCGCATCTGGGGACTGCTATTTTATTACCGCATCAAATAACAGCTGCCAGATTATGCTGTATAACTACGCGTTTTACAGCGAGGAATTTTTAAAAGGAGAGAACCGCAACTTGACAGAACTGAATCGATACCAGATTTATGAACAGACAAATAAGAAGCAGTTTCAGCTTCATCTGACGCTTTCCCCGGGAACCTATCGAATCGAGCATCATGTCTTAAACAGAGAGCATGGCTCTGTCTATGATCACTGGATCCACATGGGAACGCCGAAACATATAGATCAGGCGACCTATTATTGTCTGCACAATAAAGCTTATCCTGACATCAATGTTCATCACCAGACCGTAGAAGAACATCTGCTTTTGTCTGAACTTGTGCCGGTTCATGGAGTAGAATTGATTCTTCTGACTAAGGTTGAGTAAATGAAACCCGAAGAAATATCATACAGTTATCGTATGTCATGATTAAGGCGAAAAAAAAGACCATACGAACAATCATTCACATGGTCTTTTACTCCCCGAGCGGGACTCGAACCTGCAACAACGCGGTTAACAGCCGCGGGCTCTA
>JAJQCB010000266.1:0-1095 GCA_021203005.1 Clostridiales bacterium
GAGGCGAAAGAATGGCCAAACAGGTACATCTCAGGTTAGATGACGCGTTTTATGAAGCCCTGGCTGATTATAATGTGGAGACAAATTCATCTGTGCAGGATTCCATCAATTCTGCTATTATCCAGTTCCTCAGCAGACAGACCAGGGAAACAGTGCCGGTTGGTGCAGATTTTACCTTTATAGATCTTTTTGCGGGGATCGGCGGTATGCGTATCGCGTATGAAAAGGCTGGTGGTCATTGTGTGTATTCTAATGAATGGAATAAATACAGCCAGCAGACTTATTTTGCAAATTTTGGAGAGCAGCCGGACGGGGATATTACGAAAGTATATGAATATTCCATCCCGGATCATGATATTCTTGTGGCCGGATTTCCCTGTCAGCCGTTTTCCATTGCAGGGGTTTCCAAAAAACAGAGTCTGGGACGTGCTACCGGTTTTGAGGATAAGACGCAGGGAACGCTGTTCTTTGATATTTGTCGGATCCTCAAGGCAAAGAGGCCAAAGGCATTTATGCTGGAGAATGTCAAGAATTTATGCAGTCACGACAGAGGCCGGACGTTTAAGGTTATCACAGAAGCCCTGGATGAGCTTGATTATGAGATTTTTTACCAGGTGCTGGATGGGCAGAACTTTGTACCGCAGCACAGGGAGAGAATTCTGATCGTAGGTTTTGACCGGAAAAGGTACGGGAAGGATATTGATTTTTCCTTTGACCTGACTCCACGGGATCCGAAACCGGTGATGAGGGATATTCTGGAAGATGAGGTTGACAGCAGATATACGTTGTCAGACAAGCTGTGGGAATATCTTCAGGCCTATGCTGCGAAGCATAAGGCGGCAGGAAATGGTTTTGGGTACGGAATCGCGGATCCGGATGGAATATCCAGGACGCTCAGTGCCAGATATTATAAGGATGGATCCGAGATACTGATTGCCCAGGAAGGGAAGAATCCGAGACGTCTGACGCCGAGGGAATGTGCGCGGCTTCAGGGTTTTCCGGATGATTTTAAAATTCCGGTATCAGACACACAGGCCTATAAGCAGTTTGGTAACTCCGTAGTGGTACCGCTGATGGCAAATGTGTCGCATCTTG
>JAJQCB010000266.1:1105-2654 GCA_021203005.1 Clostridiales bacterium
GCAAACGGGCGATAAATCAGTCAGTGGAAATGGCGGTGGTATAAATGAGCGATCTTGTAATAAAAGCGGTGGATGCTGTTCTGAAAGGGGATTCCGCATACTGCAAGTTTCTGTCTGCTAATGACAGTGGGGAAACTGGCGGTCATCAGTCCGGCATACTGATCTCAAAAACAGCCAAAGATATGCTGTATACAGATCAGGAATTGAGAGAAAACCATATATTGAAGAAGACCGGTTCCATAAAATGGCAGGATGATTTTACCACTGGATGCACCTTTACGTGGTATGAGAGCAAGGGGGAACTGCGAATTACCGGGTTCGGACGGGGATTCCAGTTCCGTCATCCGGATTATACAGGTGCGCTTTTTGTAATGGTTAAGGACAGATCCGGTGAATATCAGGGGTTTATCTTTAATACGGATGACATGATTCAGGAGTTTCTGGATTCTTTTGGCCTTACTCCTGCTGAGACGAACCGGCCGATTGAAATAAACCGCATTAATCCGGAAATACACGAAAAGCGTGCAATAGATCTTTTTATTTCCGGGCTGGACGGTGAGTTCCCGTCATCTTCGGAAATGTCACGGGCGGCAAGAATGATCCAGTATGATGTCTTCTTAAACAGGCCGCTGGCAATAAAAGATCCGGATGCGATTCTTTTAAAATGGACGGAGGAAGAATATCGCCTGTTCCGTGCGATTGAGCATTCAAAGTATGGAGACACTGTAGCTAAGGGATTTCAATCTGTGGATGATTTTGTGGTCCTGGCAAATCAGGTTCTGAACCGGAGAAAAAGCAGAGCCGGAAAAAGCCTGGAGCATCATCTGGCGGCTATATTTGATGAAAATAAGATCCAGTATACGGCTCAGGCTGTGACAGAGGGAAACAAGAAGCCGGACTTCCTTTTCCCGTCTGAGGCGGCATATCATGATATGACATTTTCGGTGGATAAGCTGTGTACACTGGCTGCCAAAACCACCTGTAAGGACCGGTGGAGACAGATCCTGAATGAAGCGGACCGGCTGCGTGATGAAAACAAATACCTGTGTACCATGCAGCAGGGTATTTCTGCAGCACAGATGGATGAGATGCAGGCGGAAAAAGTGATCCTTGTCGTGCCTAAAGATTATATTACTGCGTATCCAAAAGACAGACGAGAGAGGATCTGGACCGTTGGGAAATTCGTGAATTATGTGAAAGAAATGGAAGGCCTGCTCTGATGGCTGATATCAAGTCTCCGGAGGAAAGAAGCAGGAATATGGCCAAAATCCGGAGCAAAGATACAAAACCAGAGGAATATGTAAGAAAGAGACTGTTCCGGCTGGGATATCGGTATCGGAAAAATGTTAAATCTGTATATGGTCATCCGGATGCATGGCTTGCAAAGTATAATACCGCGTTATTTATCCATGGCTGCTTCTGGCACCGTCATGAAGGATGCAAATATGCCTACACTCCGAAGAGCAGAGTGGAATTCTGGACGGAAAAATTTCAGAAAAATGTTGAAAGGGATGCTGTCGTGAAGGCAGAACTTCAGGAGCAGGGGATT
>JAJQCB010000266.1:2664-3195 GCA_021203005.1 Clostridiales bacterium
GTGTGGGAATGTACAGTCAGGAAGATGATGAAATCCGAAGAAACGGATCAGGAAGTGCTGAAAGAAATAACAGAGTTCCTGGAATCGTCCAGATGTTACGGGGAAATATAGAAAACTGTCGGAAAAATGTTAAGAAGTGCCTTGACAACACGAACATATGTTCGTATAATATAGCCATCGCTACATTAGGAACGCATTTTGAACCGTGGTCAGTTTGACTTTTCCCTTTTGGCTGACCTCCGTTGAAGGAGGCGAGATTGGATGCAGGATAGACTGGAGATTGGTTCACACGTTTTTCTTATTGAAAGCAGCAGGATTGTTACTGAGGTCATAGTTTCCGACAGGAGAGGTGGCTTCTATACGGTACGGTTTCCGGGACAGGGTGCAATCCGGGTGAGACGAAGCCGGCTTTTTCTGACAAAGAAAGAGGCGGAAGAACGTACACATGACAACAGACAGACAAAAAGATCTCGCACTCCATATGATTACTGTTAAGTCTGGAGGAGAGAGCTTGTGGGTGATGAAGTACAT
>JAJQCB010000231.1 GCA_021203005.1 Clostridiales bacterium
ATGAAGAGCTTGTAGCCGAGGGACATGACTTTGAAGATCATCCTGATGCATACCTTGAGGAGAATATTTTCTTCGTCGCGGAAAAAGCACGCTGGAGCAGAATTTCCTCTGCTGCACACACTCCCGAAATCGGCACCGTCATTGATGATGCCATGAGAGCAATTGAGGATGACAATAAAAAACTGAAAAATGTCCTGCCGAAGAATTATGCCAGCCCTGATTTGGACAAGCGTGTTCTGGGCGATGTTGTTGATCTCTTTACCAATATGGATATGGGTGATGCAGAAGAAAGTAAAGACCTGCTTGGCAGAACCTATGAATATTGTATTGCTCAGTTTGCCGCATATGAAGGTGTTAAGGGCGGTGAATTCTATACGCCTGCCAGTATCGTAAAAACCATCGTGGCGATATTGAAGCCATTCGCCAACTGTCGTGTATATGACCCGTGTTGTGGATCTGGTGGTATGTTTGTACAGAGCGCCAAATTTGTGCAGGCGCACAGCAACAATCGCGGCGTTGTTTCTGTATATGGTCAGGAGTCCAACGCTGATACCTGGAAGATGGCAAAGATGAACATGGCGATTCGGGGCATCGACGCTGATCTTGGACCGTATCAGGCGGATACTTTCTTTAACGATCTGCATCCTACCCTGAAGGCAGATTTTATCATGGCAAATCCGCCCTTCAACCTTTCCAACTGGGGACAGGATAAGTTGAAGGGAGACAAGCGCTGGAAATACGGAACTCCCCCTGCCGGGAACGCTAACTATGCATGGATTCAGCACATGATTCATCACCTGGCACCAAACGGAAAGCTCGGCCTGGTACTTGCCAACGGAGCACTGTCCACACAGTCTTCCGGCGAAGGAGAAATCAGGAAGAATATTATTGAGAATGATCTGGTTGAGGGTATTGTTGCGATGCCGACGCAGCTTTTTTATAGCGTCACAATTCCCGTGATGCTTTGGTTCATTACGAAAAGGAAAAAGCAGAAAGGCAGGACTCTGTTTATTGATGCCCGGAAAATGGGCTATATGGTGGACAGAAAACACCGTGACTTTACCGATGAGGATATTGCGAAAATTGTAGATACATTCTCTGCTTTCCAGGATGGCACGCTGGAGGATGTGAAAGGCTTCTGTGCAGTAGTTACCATACAGGATATCGCAAAGCAGGATTATATTCTGACGCCTGGACGTTATGTTGGCATTGAGGAGCAGGAGGACGATGGCGAGCCATTCGAGGAGAAAATGACTAGGCTCACATCGGAGCTTTCCGAGATGTTTGCAAAGTCGCATGAGTTGGAGGATGAGATTCGGAAGAAGCTGGGGGCGATTGGGTATGACATCTGAAGAAAAACGGATTACAAAAGAATGTACGGTTTATATAGATGAGTCGGGAGATTTGGGTGTAAACAGAGGTACACAGTGGTTTGTTTTAACGGCTGTTGTAGTAGACATGGAGGATGAACCTGCAATACGTCAAACGATAATGTCATTGCGCTCTCATTTGAACGTAAATTGTATACATATGAGAACTATTAAGGATTTTTCCAGAAAGAGATTTATTGTTCGAGAATTGTCCAAACATAATTTTACCTATATGAATATCTTGTTTGATACTCATAAATTTGATTTAAATAAAATGACCAGTGAGAGAATTGCGTATAATTATATTTGTCGGTATCTTATAGAACGTGTGTCATGGTTATTACGCGATACAAATCGCATTGGGAATATTGTTTTGTCAAGTCGAGGGACGTCCAAAGATGGAGAACTGATCGATTATATAAAATCAAAATTGATGAATTATGAATTTAATAATGTGTCAAAATGTTTTGCAAGCATAAAAAGTTATTCCGCTCCATCGCGAGATTTGCTGCAGTTGGCAGATGTGTGCGCAACGACAATGTTTTGGTCCTATGAGAAAAACGGGTACGGGTTTATCACTCCATGTTTTGCAAGACAATTAAAGAAAAAACTTTATAGTAGAAATGGGCAGATTATGTCATATGGTATAAAATATTTCAGTGATGAAATGAAACCAGATACAGATTATTTTTCAGGCTCCAAAGTTTGTGATATTATATAAGAAAAACCCCCAGCGCGACTTCCACATGTCTGGCATGCTGGTGAATTCACCCTCGCGTTCTCTGGCGGCGTTTTTTTCATTTTTATTATATGATGTAATTGAGAATCTGTCAACAAACATTTGTTCTTTTTCGACTCGGTTGAAGTATTAACATTGTATCATCACATTAGAGAAATGTACATGTTTTGGCTGACACGCGTGGACATAGTCTAAGTGGAAGAATGAATTCTGTCTCTGAAAAATAGGAAACATTGTGCGACCGATCGTAAGCAAATAATTATGAAAGAGAGGGCGCTAATTGAATAGGGTCAACATGGATTATGCAATATTGAGCAGTGATAAGCAGTTTACTTATTTTTCATTTGGAGATCAAACAATACGATTTCGAACATCTCGGCGTTTAGAACGATATACAAAAATTCTGGAGTGGGATGCAGGATATATTGTGGTGATGGCAAAATATGAAATCGTTCCGGAAATGGAAGACTATATTGACCTGGTTCCTGTATTAGAGGATCTGTATATCAATGCGGATGAATTTTTGACTCCGGTTCAGAAAGTGAGAATTCAATATGATTGATATTAAAAAAAGTGGCAGATGAGGCAGATATGATTATCTCTGGTTATGCGTTTACCAGAGTGGGAGATGGAAAAGGTTCATCCATACAAATCCCGGCGGACACTTGCCACATAGGCGATGGTTAAGCAGAGCAATGCCAAGATGGCGCATAAAAATATATTGGACAGAGAGGGATTTTGATGAATACGTGGGAAATTCAAAGAGCAGATAAATTTTGCAATTTTGTGACAGATGGTACTCACGATTCTCCGAAAGCAAAGAAAAGCAGTCGACGCCTGATTACGTCTAAACATTTAAAAGGATATTATGTTGACTTTGATAGGGCCAATTTCATTAGTGAAGAGGATTATCTAAAGGGCATCGCAAGAAGCCCTGTTGAACAATGGGATATTTTATACAGCATGATTGGCACAATAGGGAACTTATATTTAGAGAAAAATAAATATACGGATTATGCTTGTAAAAATATGGGGATTTTCAAATTCGGAGGCAACCGAGATAAAGCATATTGGATGTATTA
>JAJQCB010000168.1 GCA_021203005.1 Clostridiales bacterium
GGAAAGAATCGAAGTGGCTCACCGGCATGAAAAAGAAGATCAATAAAAAGGCGGCGGAAAGCCTTCTGAAAACCGGAAAGGTCAGGATGAGCGGATTGTATTCGGCAAAGACCGGAAAGAATTTTGATGCGACGCTTGTTATGAAAGATACAGGCCAGTATGTCAACTACCATCTGGAATTTGACAATTCCGGCAAAGGAAATCGTCCGAAAAAATCATCGTAACAAACTATGGCAGAGTAAATATGTCCGGAGCGGAAAAACCGCTCCGGAAGATTGGAGGTTAAATGGCGAGTAAATATCAGAAGATCAGCGCGCTGGCGGAAGAAACCGCAAAAAATATTTCCCGAAGCGGATATGACTGGATGGATTATCTGGATACGGCTTCCAGATTGTATAAGTATCCATTTAAAGACCAGATGCTGATTCATGTGCAGAGGCCGGACGCGACAGCCTGTGCGTCCCTGGAACTGTGGAATAACCGTATGGGCAGATGGGTGAACCGCGGGGCGAAAGGAATAGCCCTGATTGACGATTCCTCTGACTGGCCGAGGCTCAAATATGTTTTTGACGTATCGGACACGCATAGGGGAAGGGATGCCCGCGATCCTTATCTTTGGGAGTTAAAGGCTGAGGATCATGACGCTCTGGCGGAGCATTTGCAGAAACGGTATGAATCGGTGTCATCCCAGAATGTGGTTGATGCACTGCGGGAAGCGGCGGAAGAACAGGTGAGGGATCATCTGGATGAATATATGGACAGATTGTCCTATGCGATTGACGGAAGTTTTCTGGAAGATCTGGACGATTTGAATCTCCGCTTCCGTCTCGCTTCCACAATGGAGGAGAGCATTTTTTATATGCTCCTCTCCCGCTGTGAGCTGAATGTAAGGGATTATTTTGAGGAAGATTATTTTGATTATATTACAGATTTCAGCACTACGGCTTCCCTTTCCCAGTTAGGAACGGCGGTCACGGAGATTGCAGAGCCGATGCTTTCGGATATCGGGCGTATGCTCCGGACAAGGGAATATCAAAAAAATCGAAAAGAATCGCTGGAACAGGTTGAAAAAAATCAAAAGCCGATCTACAATGAATTTAGCGAATTAACGCGTGAAAGTAAAATGAAGGGAGCGAATGAAGATGAGAGAAGCGACAGCAATGGAGTACACGAACAAAGGGGAGTTTCTGATTCCGAACCTGACGATAGAGGAAGCGCCGAAGAAACCGCTGGGGCGGTTCGGACGGATGAGGAAGAATTATCTGAAGGAGCATCAGAGCGGATTGTATCAGGGGCTGCTCCTGAGCGGGAAACTGACGGAGCATCTTCTGGAGATCGATCAGACAGCGGACGGGAGGATGGAACTTCTGGTGAAACAGATGGCAGACAGCGAGGGAGTGAATGAGAAACTGAAAGCCGAGGATCAGATGCTTTGGGTTCAGAGAATGGAGAACATTCAAAACCGCGCGGAAGAGATCATAATGACAGAGCTGGTTTACAGTTAATTGAAACGCCGGACAGTCAGAGCCTGTCCAGTATTTCTTTTGAGGGCAATGTCCCGATTTCGGCAGTGGATGAAGTGCTTCGCATGGGCGGCAATCAAAGGCAGGGTGTCTTACGGATTGCCGCTCATTTTATGTTATCGGCTGGTGATGATGCTGCCTTTATGCAGAATGAGTATCGTTGGGGCGGCATGGGGCTTCAAGTCGATGGAAAGCAGTATTCTGTATGGTTCGATGAGGATGGATTGAAGATTGCTGCCGGAGCGGAGGCGCGGTATAAGGAGGATGCGCTTACCTTGACATGGGAGCAGGCAGCCGGACGGACAAAAGAACTCTTATCCGCAGGGGCTTTCGTGCCGCAGGTCGTACTGGATCAGGCGCTCCTGAATGAGAGGTCGGAACTGGCTTCGTCATTATGGTATCTCAGGCAGGATACTGACGGTGAATTTTTTATGGACGATTTGCTTTTTAAAGGCGGTTTTCCAGTTTCCACGGAGCGGATCGCAGGGATGCTCGCAAATGAAGAATTTCTTTCCGATACCCTACAGGGGCTTGGAAACTTTGTTATAGAGTATGAGGAAAACAGGAATCTGCTGCGCTTCCCTTTCCACAATCCGGAAGAGATTATGCAGAGGCTTTCCAGTCTGACAGCGGAGCCAGTTGTATTTCCGCAGTCACAGATCGAAGAAATGCGGGAAAATGTAGATTTTATTACTGAGGATGAAATCAATCAGTTTCTGCGCAGGGGAGGCTCCTATTCAGGAAGCAGGCTCGCCGCATATTCCTATTTTATCCAGAACCACACGGATAAGGAAAAAGCAGATTATCTGAAAGAAAGCTACGGAACCGGCGGACACAGTCATGCGATTTCCAGAGCAGACAACAGCCATGCAGACTATGATGCTAAGGGTATCCGGCTCACGAGGGGAAGTTACCAGAATGAACCGTATAATGCCACGGTAACTCTAAACTGGGTGAATGCGGCGAAACGGACGGAAAAACTGATCCTGACAGGGCGATATCTGGAACCGCAGGACGCAAATCACTTTGCAGACTATGAGAAATCTGTCCTCTCCCAGAGGATCGCCAGCTTTTATTATAACCGGAGTACCGCGTCTCTGGAACTTCCGGAGGGAATCACATCTCTTGATGTGGCAAATGCAGTCCGCATGAAGCTGGATGATAAAGACTGGGTATCGGGTGCTGTTCAGGATATGTCATCTATCCTCTCCGGTATGGAGGAAAGCGACAGGAATTATGAGGCGATGCAGAATACGTTCGCTGATATGGTAGCTTTCCGCGACGGAGATTATTCTCTGTTCCGTCCTTCGCGTGATATGGAAGAAAAAGCAAGGGCAAACGGCATTTCGCTGAGCTTGAAAGCAGCTGCGGAGGGCAGAAATCCGGCAGAGATGGCACCGGTTTATGCGTATCCGGAGGGCGCGGCGGTTTATCTGTCGGACGGCGTGTATGTCGTGGAAGAAAACAATGGAAGCAGTATCTTCCTGCGCAATCAGGAGTACCCGCTCTTTACCTATACCTATGATATAACGGAATTAAATGAACGTGTCGGAGAAGATATCCGGAACGCTCATCTGATTGTGGATTGGGTAGAGAAAAAGGAACCGGAAATTACACAGGAAGTGCCTGCGAACGAAAATATGCGTGAAGATAACGCAGAAG
>JAJQCB010000154.1 GCA_021203005.1 Clostridiales bacterium
TTAATACTAGTAAATTTTTTAAATAGAGTCTGGCATGAGGTAGAAGTATATGAGGTGATTAATTCCCATGTTTATTAATAAAATCTGATTCCTGATGCGGTTGTCTTTTGCTTTTCCTTCATGACATCCAATGCTCCGAGAGCATATGAGCTGGCAGACCGGGTGCATCGGGAAGGGCATGCCATGGTGATCATGGGCGGAATCCATGCCACTTATCTGCCGGAGGAGGCCGCAGAACACGCAGACCATGTGATTACGGGCGAAGGAGAGAAAGTATTTCTGGATGTCGTGGAAGGGCGGCGGACAGAAAAGATCATTCAGGGGATTCCTATTGAAAACCTGGATGAAGTTCCACTGCCGGATTACGATATCTTAAAAACGCCCTGTGAGAGCGCGAATGTGCTGACGACCCGCGGTTGTCCGTACCGTTGCACGTTCTGTACTACCTCCAGAATGTTTTCCCCTTATCGGCAGCGAAGTGTGGATAACGTGATGGATGAGATCCGCATGTATAAAAAGCGCGGGTTCCGGTATATGAACTTTGAGGACGACAATTTTACTGCGGATAAAGAGAGGGCAAAAGAAATCTGCCGGCGGATGATTGCGGAAAATCTGGTGTTTAAGGAAACTTTCTTTTTCGGACGGACCGATATGGCGGACGACGAGGAACTTCTGGATTTGCTGCGGCAGGCCCATCTGACCCGTGTGCTGATCGGCATTGAATCCCTGAACCAAAAAGCGCTGAACTCAATCCACAAGGGTCAGAATATCGAGAACATCCGTAAGGCGGGCATCGCCTGCGAGAAGCATGGAATCCGTGTTATCGCCAGTATTGTCCTTGGTCTGGACGATGATACGAAAGAGGATATCCACAGATCCATACAATTCGCAAAAGACATCCACGCCTACCAGCTTCAGCCGGCTATCCTGACGCCGTACCCCGGCACGCCGGTCTATGAGCAAATGCAGCAGGAGGGGCGGATGATGGAAGACAGCTGGGAACAGTTTGATATGATGAATGTCACCTTTTATCCGAAAAACATGTCCCCCTGGGAATTGCAGGAAGAGTTTTACAAAGCATCCCTGTATTTCTATGATTTTAAATCGTCGAGAATCATAAAGGAAAACTTCGGGAAAGAGTATGGCAGGCGGCGCATGGGTCTGGCTGTCATGGCACGCCTGGGTGTATTCGGCGCACATCTGGCATCGAGGATCAAGGGAACACCTTATTATCGGATTCGGCATACGGAGATATCAATAAATATCCCTTCTGGCAGATGACGGCAAAGAATCCGAAAGCAGTGTATGCCTGCGTTAACCAGGGTGAAACTTTTTGCCCGAAAGAAATCATAAAACAATCCATCTGCATTGATGATATTGGGAGAACCCTACATCAGCTGTTGTAGTATTTTTCGGATTGGGCGAAACGATTAACCATACTCGAAGTTGGATACTGATGTATCGGCGTTATTGTGAAAAGGGAAAGAAAACCATCTACGGACCGGGAACCGCTACCTCATGGTGCCTTATGATTCCATTGAGTACGGCAGGGGTGAAGTGGCTGACTGTGCAACCGTTCATTTTGATACAGATTCTGGGAGGTATTGGAATATTTTTAGGCATCGCTGTTTTCCTTATTTTACTGCCTTTTGCAATATCGATGAAAGTCAAAAGCAAACGATTTGCCTTTGACGACAAGGGATATTTTGAAAAATATGAAAGATGAAGAAGAATAATAATTGTGGCCAGGCAGAGGATCGCTTCTTCTGCCCATGCTTTCATCAGCGGAGCATAAGATTCATATTGGACTTTCCCGCCGGGATAGAAGATGATTCCGGGTCGTGAATATCCTTTTTCCTTTCCCACTGAGAAATTTCTTCCGGCCCGTATTTAACCGGCGAACCGGGGATGCCGGAACCGGGGATAAAACGATATTTTTTGGGTGTACGTCTGCCGGAGCAGGTTTCTTTTGTCAAGTTCGCAAGGTCTACATAGTTTTTGCAAATCCCGAAGCAAAGCCCATCGTCTGTGCTTAAATAATAAGCTGTTTCCAGAAGAGCGAGGCAGCAATCGGTTGATTCTATTAAATGTTCCCATGATAATTTACTGTGGGTTCTTGCTGCCCTTCCCAGTCTGACGCGCGTTTTGCTGTCCTCTCCGAATTCACCGTTGATTGCCTTGCCTACTTCCGCAGCTGTGGTATTTAAGATACCTGAGAATTTATTCTTTAAAGCGGCAGTGTAAAGATCTATCTGCGTTTTGTTCCTGATGGCAGCAAATTGTTCATTTATCATAGCAAGGCAATCCAGAATACCTGTTTTACAGTTTTCGTCCCGGAGTGCTTTAAAATTATTGCACCGCATCGTCAGGATGGCCGTGGAAATCTTTTCTGCAGAGCCCTGTATCTGCGATCCGATTTCCCTCTTTTTATTTTCCGGCGTGTACTGATAAGCATTGATCCAGTCTGCCGTACTTTCTGCAAAACGGTTATTTGTCCCCGTTGTCTGCCATCCGGCTGCTTCTCCTTTGATAAACCATGCACGGTATGATTGCGGATCGGCTTCAATCATTTTATCTGCATCAGCTTCAGCTGCTGCATAATTTCCTGCATTCAGGGCTTCCCTGGCAGATTGTAAATATATTTCTGTTGTAGTGCTTGCCTTCATTTTATCGCCTTTCTTCCTGCCGGAGGTTTCTCTGTTTCATAATACCACTTACTGCTTACTTCTTCCAGAAGGAAGGATATCTCTCATAATATTTTGCATCTGTAAAGGCAAACGCGCCTTTTTCCTGTTTAACAACCCATTTTTTCAACGGGGTCTCTGTCAGCACAATACTGATTATCAGCATAATAACCAGCAGGATTATGCCCCAGATCCAATCGTGCCCGGTGACGTTCCCCAGATGAGCCATCACATAGACCCCGGCAGGGAAAAACATCATCCAGGAGGTTGCGATGCCGGGATGGTAGATGGTTTTTTTGCCATCTTTTCTAAGCCATGACCAGGTTATAATACCCGCACCGGTGTGGCCGGCCACTTCAAAGAAGCTCAGCAGCACCATACATAAAGCGACGGCATTGGACAGCCCTGTAAAAAAGCAGAGCACCAGGTAGACCAGCGGGATCCACTGTAACCCGACGTTGGTGATCATATCTGTCAGGCGGCTCATGGGGTACCGGTCGAGCTGCTGCTTTTCTTCCTCCTTCGGTCCCAGCAGGACATTGTAGAAGATATGCAGGCCGCCGGGGAACTTCCACTCCTCCAGCACATGCAGCGGCATGATGATTGCGACGAACACAGCGCCTCGGGCACCCAGGGGCAGCTTATCCCAGAAAATTGCGGCTAGTGAAGCGGTAACGACACCTGTCACACAAATAAAAATAATCCAGTTAATATCACACCACTTATCCAGTTTCCTTACCATCACAAATCATCCTCCCTCGCATGTTTCATATCTGCTGAGATTTCCCCATATCACTGCAGGGCAGTGTTATTTCCCGGGACCGCTCAGGCTTTCTTTTTTCTCACAAACAGCGGCAGTATCAATTTCGCAACCTGGAACAGAGGACCTTCGTATGTCTTTGCTACCGCTTTCAGATTTTCCCGTATCGGCAGGTTTTGCGGGCAATGCGCCTCACATTTGCCGCATTTTTTGCACAGGCCGGCATAGCTGGGCGCGTCGCTCATCAGATTGCCCATGTAATATTGGATCATCCCCTGGCTTTTACTGATCGAATATCTTGTGTTGTAAGCGGTAAAGCACGCCGGGATATCAACGCCCGCGGGGCAAGGCATACAGTAGCGGCAGCCCGTGCAGTGGACTTTATAGGATGTTTTGAAAATTTCCCTTACTTCGCGGATCGCGGCCTGTTCCGTTTCTGTCATACATCCGGGGTCTGCCAGTTCCGTGATCTTTATGTTATCCTCCAGCTGCTCCGGTTCATTCATGCCGCTTAAAACCACGGTGACTTCCGGCTGGTCATACAGCCAGCGGAATCCCCATGCCGCCGGGGACAGGTCCGGGTCAGCCTGTTTGAAACATTCCTCCGCGGCTTTCGGCAGGTTTTTGGCAAGCTTGCCGCCCAGAAGGGGTTCCATGATCATGACCGGCATCCCTTTTGACGCGGCCGCCTTAAGGCCGGTGACACCGGCCTGGTAGTTTTCATCAGAATAATTATACTGTATCTGGCAGAAATCCCAGTCATACGCGTCCAGCAGAGCCATGAACTCATCATGGGCACCGTGGAAAGAAAACCCGAAGTTCTGTATCTGCCCGGATCTCTTTTTCTCATCCACCCATTCACGGATGCCCCAATCACACAGGGTGTTCCAGGTCTTCCTGTCCGTCAGCATGTGCAAAAGATAGTAGTCGATATGCCCGGTCTTTAAGTGTTCCAGCTGACGGTCAAAAAATTTGTCAAAATCCGCCGCCTTGCGGCACATGATCAGCGGCATTTTGGTTGCTATATATATCTGGTCCCGTAAATTGTGTTTCTGCAGGACATTGCCCAGGATTTCCTCGGCACCGGTATAAACATAAGCCGTATCAAAATAATTGACACCCTGCTCAATGGCAGAGACGATCAGCTGTTCTACCTTTTTCGCATCAAACCGCCCGGAAAAAGAAGTTACGATGCTGTCCCCGGCAAACCGCATACAGCCGAAACCAAGAACAGATAGCTTATCCCCGTTTTTGGGATTGACCCTATATTTCATCAGCATCTCCTCCCACATGGAATTCAGATTGCATCATATCCTCAATCGTGATGTGAGGGTTTTGATAGCGCCTGCGCCGCTCGGGAACATTGGGGTGGCGGATCGCCCGGTTCGGACACCACATGATGCATCCCATGCACTGTTGGCAGTCATGTCCCCATTTTACGCCGTTTTCTGTCATATGGATATTGCCGTTCTTACAGATCTTTTCGCAGATGCCGCATTTTGTGCAGGCATCGGAGGTGTAGAAGCCTCCTTCCACGGAATCGCGGTCGACGCCGAGCCAGCCGTTAAAAGTTTTTGATACCCAGGCAAGAGCCTTGCGGTTGATTCCTTTCCGGTTCCTGGTATGTGCCCCTGATTCTATTTTTTCGGCAATTTTAACGCTCGCTTTCGCCTCATGCCGCAGATAAAGTTTTACAGCCCAGTCCGGCAGCGGGGAAAATCCGACGATATGGTTGGGCGGCATGGGGAGCATGAAAGTCTGGATCGGGGAATCCGTCTTCGGCTGCAAAATCGCTTTCAGGTCGATACAGACATAGCCGTCATAACCGCCGCAGGTAGCGAGGATAAATACTTTCTGTGTCCGTAAAAGCTGAAGTTTTTCACAGACTTCCCGCACAATCCGCGGCGGGCGGACAAACCAGGTGGCGGTTACAATGCCGATCCTCGTATAATCCGCCGGGATCGCCGCATCCTCCCGCAGGGTATAGATTGAAATAATATCTGTATTTCCCAGCCTTTCCCCGATATGCTTTGCAGCGGAGAGGCTGTTTCCGGAACCTGAATAATAATATATCACCGTTTTCTCGGCCATAATTCCTCCTGTCATTCCTGCCTGTTATTTGAGACCGATTTTCTGCAGCAGCAAGCACTTGTCATCCTGCCGGATTTTCCGGCACCTCTTATTTCTTCCAGAAAGAAGGATATTTTTTGTAATACTTTGCATCCGCAAACGCGAAATCCCCTTTTTCCTGTTTGGCAACCCACTTTTTTAACGGCGTCTCTGTCAGCGGGATGCAGATCAGCATCATAATGATGAAAAGGACTGCCGTCCAGAGCCAGTCGTGCCCGGTGACGTTTTCCAGATGGGCCGCAACATAGACGCCGGCCGGGAAGAACATCATCCAGGAAGTGGCAATGCCTGGGTGGTAGATCGTCTTCTTCCCGTCCTTTTTCAGCCATGCCCATGTCATTATGCCGGCGCCGGTGTGGACCAGCACTTCGATGAAGCTTAAGAGCATCATGCACAAAGCGACCGCATTTGACAGGTCGGTAAAAAAGCAGAGAAAAAGATAGACCAACGGGATCCACTGCAGCCCGACATTGGTGATCATATCTGTCAGGCGGCTCATGGGGTACCGGTCAAGCTGCTGCTTTTCTTTTTGCTTCGGCCCAAGCAGGACATTGTAGAAGATATGCAGGCCGCCGGGGAATTTCCACTCTTCCAGCACATGGAACGGCATGATGATCGCGACAAACACAGCGCCTTTGCCGCCGAGCGGGATGCTTTCCCAGAAAGCTGCCGCAAGGGAAGCAGTGACAACCCCTGTCACACAGATAAAAATAATCCAGTTGATATCGCACCATTTGTCCAGTTTTTTCATTATTTTTCGCCCTCCTGCGCATTTTTTGCGGCTTTTGCCGCGATCCTTTCATCCCAGAGTTCTCTGACATGCTCTTTCCTGTAACCATACAGTTCCCGGTCTTCAAACGGATACGGGGAATTCTTATCCTTCATGACCAGAATCGGCACGATAAAGGTAAGGATCAGATTCAATATGGAGCCGGGAATACCCCACCAGAGCTGCGTGGCCTTATCCGGCATATAGGTGCAGACATACCAGATATAATAAATCGCTACCGGCGTCTGCAGGAACGCCGTGGAAGCGAGGCCGGGATTGTACTTACTTTTTAAACGAACATTCATGGCGATGCCGTGGCCCGGCAGCTGCCATACGCCTGCGAAGACCTGGCTCGCGCCCATCCAGACCATGTTCGGGAAAAACATGGGGATAATGTAGCTCAAGTAGCAGAAGATGACATTGCTCAGGAAACTCTGCCTTGCGTTCAGCGGGTACCTCTCCGGATGTTCTGTTTCCCCCAATCCAGCCATGTTGGAGATGAGCGGGAATCCCCCGGGAAAGGCATATTCCTCCACCTGGTGCATCAACATGCCCATCCAGCTGAAGACCAGGATGATGCGGATCCTGCTCATATGGTCAGATCCCCATAATCCCATCACAAAAGCGAGCCCTACAAAAAGTATACCGCCGATATAATACCAGTTGCGTCTCCAAAACTTCATGAAATCAACCTCCTTAGGCTGTTAAGATTCGCAGCCTTAATATTGACTTTTATTAGTGGCTTCATTATAATGAACGCAGGCGCCCAAAGTCAACAGACTGTTTACGTGAAAAAGTTGTGTGGTAAACAATCACACCTGTTTTTGTTTTGAAGTCAACATTTTTCTGAAATTTGTCGAGGAGATATTAAGCTATGGAGAACCAGAGAATCCGCCTCAGCAAAGCCATGCTGAAAGCCGGGCTGTTAAAACTGTTAAAAGAAAAGCCGCTTGGCCAGATCACCGTCCACGAGCTGTGCATCGTGTCTCAGATCAACCGCACGACTTTTTATAAATACTATGGCAGCCAGGAAGAGCTGCTGAATGAGATCGAATCAGATTTTTTAAACCAGCTGGATGAGTCGTTACAGGAAATCATTACACAGAATTCAAATGCTCTGCTTCTTGTCCTGCAGTATTTATATGAGCAGAGAGAGTTATTCTGTATCCTGACGCGGTCTGTCCCGATGCAGGAATTTTCCTCGCATGTTTTTTCTGTCCCAAACATCCGTGTTATTTTTCAGAATATGATCGACGAAAGTAATTATTCTGATACGGAAGTAAAATATATCCGCCGGTTTGTCTTTGAAGGAGCTTTTTCCGTGCTCTATAGCTGGCTTAACAGCGAGGAGCCTGAGCCGGCAGCGGAGATCGCGGATGTGCTGGGACTGCTCAAAGACAGGCTGTAAGGTTTCATCCGGACGCTTTTCTTATATAAAATGCAGCTATTCAGAACCAGGCTCGAAAATGCTACGCATTTCTGAATAATTACAAATTTTTTATCTGCATGTGGCTTTTGTACGCAGAAAAAATAAAACGCAGGGATGATATAAAGTATGGCAGGAAATCATATGTTGCTGAAAAAAATAAAGAGCTGGATATCCTGCAATATAGTTGCGGTTATCCTTGTGCTTATTTTTATCTCGATTCATGTTATTTCCCCAGGTAATAAGGATGCCCTTTTAAGTTTTGGCGCTACAGGCATGGACTATCTCAACCGGGAATATTACCGCTGGATTACCTGCCTGTTTCTGCATTACAATATCGGGCACCTTTTTGTTAATTCTGCCGCATTACTTTCCGTGAGTTCCCTGCTTGGTTCATTTTTGAAAAAACGCCAATTCTTTTTCCTGTTTATGTCCGGCGGCATACTGGCAGAAATCGCTTATTCCATTGTGATTTCTGACCGGATTTATGATATCGGAGCATCCAGCGGTATTTTTGCACTCATTGCGTGTCTGGTCGTGTGCATCCTAAGATTCCCGGAGCAGTTCCATGTTATATGGTACAGACTTGATGTCATCATCGTAATTGTATATTTTGTATTTGCAAACACCAGTATCACGGCTTTTCTGGTTCATACTTTTGGGTTTGCTTTCGGCATCCTGATTAGCTTTTTCCTGATATTAACCAGGCGAATTAACATACGTTGACCGTCGGGAAAAAGATTCAAGATTTATTGCTGCCCTTACGAGAAGAATTGGGTTGGAATATTTTCTTTTATTTCGCGTTCGTTTAATTCAACGGCGGGATGTCCCACGACCAGCCCCATAATCGGCATGTAATCCTCCGGCAGTCTCAAGACGGATGAAGTATCCAAATCCGGGTAAAGGCGCATTGCTTCAAATACTCCCCACAAATAGCAGCTGCCCAGGCCTGACGCAGTGGCAGCCAGCTGCATGTTTTCGCAGACACATCCTACATTAGTATATTCAATTCCCGGCTGCACATCATGCATCTTATGTGAGACTACCAATACCATTGGAGCGCCATAAAAAGGATTGAATGTTTTTACGGGAGGCAATGAATTTTTTCCTGCAATTTCTTTCATTTTTGAACGGTCCTGAACCATCTTCCGGACAGCCATGGACAGTTTATCCATCATCTCCGGGCTTTCCACAACACTGATTCTCAGATTACTGTAATTGGCACTGCCAACAGGGGCAACATTTGCAGCCATCAGAATCTGTTTCAAATCTTCCCGGCTGACTGGTTCATTGGTAAACGAGCGAACTGATTTTCTCCGTTTGATTGTGTCAAAAAATTCCATGTTTTCCTCCTGCATATGCTTCATGTTCTTAATTCATAAGATTGTTATATAATTACTGCAGATTCAGTGTTTCCAGCTCATTCCTGATATAATCTTCAAAGGAATACGGCTTACGCCCCAAAAGCCAGGTCAGGACATTCGGATTGCCGGCAAGGCCATATTTGCTGTACGTATAAGAGAGGGAGCGGATCGCCTCCTGAAAATGAGAATCCTTAATTGGATCCATCTCGAGCATTTTTTCTACATCCATCTGGTTTGCAATTGCGTGATGCCCGGTCACTTTGTTAAAGATTTCTACCAGATCCACCGGTGAAAGGAAATCTGCATTGACAAGCTCGTATGTTGCATTCTGGTGTCCATTTTCGGTCAGGACTTTTGCACACACTTCACCAACGTCCCTGGTATCGACATAGGATAACTTTGTTGTTACCGTATACATGCAGTTGTATACATTAGTGTCCCAGACCTGCTTGATAGGGAAGTTGTGCGTATAATGCATGGGCTGGAGGATTGTGTAA
Organism: Clostridiales bacterium; assembly: GCA_021203005.1. Taxonomy (GTDB): domain Bacteria; phylum Bacillota; class Clostridia; order Lachnospirales; family Lachnospiraceae; genus Eubacterium_I. Next base: position 9,631 of record JAJQCB010000154.1, read on the forward strand.
TTCAGATTATCGCTTAAACCTTTGTAAATCAGATGCTCCTCCATTTCCAGTTTCTGCCGGTGCTGCAGCAATGTGCTCATATTTGGATGGGTAACCGTCATCAGGACGACCTGCCTTATTTTCAACTCAGCGGCAACGTCAATTGCCTGTTTTGCCACCTTTGCTTCGGTGTACAACCCTCCGGGCGGAATGTACAGGAGTTGGTCACATCCCTTGAATGCCTCGATCAAAACGTCTCGTTTGCTGAAGTCCCCGATAAACACCTCTTTGACGCCGAGCTCTTTCAACGATTCTGCTGCAGGTGAAATGTCAGCCGCTTTTACTTCAATACCTTTTTTGATGAGCTGCGGGATGACCCGCCTTCCGACATGCCCGTTTGCTGCTGTAACTAATACCATAAAATGCCTCCTTCTCTGTTCAGTCATTTCCATTCCAACGTTCTATCAGTTTATGAAAGACATCATCAGATTCTTCCCGGATATTCAAATTGGCTATCCGGTCAAATCCTGTATGCCCCGGGTTGATCTGGACAATGACCGCATCACGTCTTCTGTAATTCCAGTACGCGCTTCCATAATAACCATTGGTTCCGATGACAAGGATCAGATCGGCCTTTGAAATCCACTCCCTTGCTTTTTGGACACCTTCATCCCAAAGGCTGATGTGGCTGTATAGTTCCCAGGGGAGAATCCTGCCGCCGCATGATTCACATCGGGGCAGATCTTCCTGCTCCCAGATCTCATACCCGTCATAATGGCGGCCGCATTCCGAACAACGGTTGATCTGGAACCCTCCCTGGATTTCCGCTACATTCTCGGAGCCGGCCATGGTATGCATACAATCCTCATTTGTAGTGATAATTCCGGTCAGCTTTCCGGCCGCCTCCAGATCGCGCAGAGCATAGTGGCTAAAACTGGGTTTGTAGCTGTGCATGGCCTTGACATAAGAACGCAGGAAATCGTCGCTTTCAAAATCACCCGGGTGAACCGTATGGGCGAGCTGGCTGTACGTGATGCCTCCCCCGGCAAGAGAGATGCCTGCCCCTGTAATGGCGACCATGCTGTGGCTCTGGTCAATATATTTAGCAAGTTGCAGTATTTTGTCCAATTTTCCGTCTCCTCCTGTGAAATTATCGGAGTGTCATCGCTTTCCTCAACTATAACTGCCTTTCTTCCGTTGTAATCACACAGAGTCACACCCACTCAAAATTGTCTTTACCGGCACCAAGTTCAAAATGATATTTGCCGATTCCCAAATCAACGCCGGAATAGGAGCCGTTATTGCATGTCATGCTTACCTTATTACCTTCGCCTCTGATGGTAAATGCCTGCTTGTTCATTGCTGTTGGCGCTAAAAGAACTGCTGAAACGCCTGCTTTGAACCATTCCGGGGTATCTCCTTCGTAAGACGAAATATCTGATGCCGCTTTCGATTTATGTGCAACTCCCTGATTCTCGCCATAGCCAACCACTACGATGCCGACAATTTTCGTGTTTTCACCCGCATTTACGTTCTTTTTTGCGTTCTTCCGGCTGAACATTCCGCCGATCCACCAGGTATTCAAACCAAGCGTTTGCGCATAAAGCATCAAATCGGTGCTGCTGTATCCAAGTATCTCTTCAATGCCCGGCGTGTCGGGACCGGCCAAAATGATGTAGTTTTTGACGCCCTTTGACATCAACGTTGCTATAATCCCCGGCATTGCATCCTTGCTTTCCGTGACAAGCTTCATATTTAAGCCATATGTCTGATTCTGCGTTTCAATCCTGTCATTGAGCTGGCGGACAACATCAGCCGACAACGGTTCGTCCTTGTATTTGCTCACTTTATGCCGTGTGTTCATTGCTTCCTGTAATGTCATAATGACCTCCTGTTCTTTGTTGTGTGTGCAGTTACTTTAATTTGCTGAATACTTCATCCGCACCTGCGCGAATGTTGATTGTTGAAAAAGAATCAAAAGCTGTTCTTGCAGGGTTGATCTGGATAATCTTTGCGCTTCGTTTCCTGTAATTAAAATAAGCGTTCCCATAAGAACCGTTTGCGCCGATGACCAGGATCAGGTCCGCTTTTGAAATCCAGTCCTGTGCTTTTTTCAAGTTCTCCTCATGCAACCCTACATTGCTGTAAAAGGGAAATGTCCAGATGGCGTCCCCGCATTCATCACATCTGGGTACTGTCCCCCTGTTCCAGATATGATAGTCATCAAAATGTTTGCCGCAGCCTGTACATCGGTTTACCTGCAGGCTGCCCTGGATTTCCGCGACGTTTTCCGAACCGGCGATCGTGTGCATGCAATCCACGTTTGTTGTAATAATCCCCTGAAGGAGCCCGTCAATCTCCAGTCTTCGGAGTGTCTTGTGTGCATAAGAAGGCTCATTGGCGAACATGGAATGGAGGAAAGCATGGTCCAACAGCCTGTAATAGCGGTCCGGTTCGTTCCGAAGGACATCCACCGAGGCCAGCGGAAGCAGTTCTTCCACATTTTCATGGTCAAAATTCATCCCGCCGGCAGAAAAGGAGATCCCGGCACCGGTGATGGCAACTGTATACCGGCTTTCATCTAAGAACTTTTTCAGCCTGGTTACCTGTTTTGAAATATCCATCCCAATTCCTCCTCGTATACATTATTCCTGCAAAAAATTTCTGCAGAATTCCCTGTAGTTGTAATCTTTTTCCGGGCGGCAAAGGACTGCAAAATCAATAGAATCAAATAGCCGGATTCCTTCAACGCCCTTGTAAGTAAGGTTTAAAATCGCGCGGTAAAATAAGTCAGATACTACCGCGGCATCATTCCCATACACGCCGCAACCGAATGCGCCCAGGACCAGATGCCGGTAACCTTGCGAAGCTGCAACCAGAAGCATCCCCTGGATGCGTTGATAAAGCATCTGCTCATACTCCTGCTGTGACATTCCTTCCAGACCCAAGCGTACCATCGGCGCAGCACAGCTCATGACAGATATCGGAAACGGATCCTGGAGTGTCTCCGACGAGGCATCTTTGATCACTTCTACATCAGGTGAGACCATAACGGCATCAGAACCCATGCGAGTCTTTCGCGCATTATTATAGTCATAGTATTTCTTTGCAGTCTCACTTTCCAGGGAGAGCAGGAGGGATGTCCTCCGGCAAAGGTCTTCCTCTTGTGCACTGGCTCCTTTCCGCGTCTGCCCGCCCGGGCGGGTCGCACTTGCCAGGTTCAGGACAAGAATTTTCGGAACAGATGTCCCGTTCGCTTTTAGATCACGGTATTTTCTTTGCGCGAGAGCCAGGGCATCTGTATTTTCACAGCCAAAGGAACTGCCATATCCGGAAGGTGTTGTTTCAGATGCGTCGGTTTTATCTTTCTCTGTCCGCAGTAATTCGATATCATCCGGCAGGAATACATCGATTCCTTTCATCTGTTCAGGAGAAAGAGGCAATTTTATTTCCACTCCTGCCTTATCGTAGCTGCCCTTTTCCAGTATCTCCAGCGTATCTTCCAACGTCTCAATATTTTTGATTTTCCGCACTTCTTTCTGCCGTTCTCTTTCCTGGATTTCTTCTTCGGAAAGACCTTTATATTCTGTAGCGCGCATCTGTGCTGCCATCTGTTTTAACTGTTCTTCCGATATTTCTTTCATTTCCTGTTCAGCCATTTTCACCCCGCCTTTCCTTCAGCTTTTGGAATACCTTGTCAGACTCTTCCCGGATATTCAGGTCTGCGACACGGTCAAATCCGGTATGTCCCGGATTGATCTGTACGATCACAGCGTCCCTTTTTCGGTAACCCCAGTAGACATCTCCATAGTTGCCATGTGTTCCTATGACAAGGATCAGGTCGGCTTTCGCGATCCAGTCCCTGGCTTTTTTGACATCGGCATCCCATACACTGATATGGCTGTAAAGCGGCCAGGGAAGAATCTCCCCGCCGCAGGCCTCACACAAGGGAAGTTTATCCTGCTTCCAGATTTCATAGCCGTCATAATGCCGGCCGCATTTGGAACAGCAGTTGACCTGGAGGCTTCCCTGGATTTCTGCAACATTTTTGGAACCGGCAATCGTGTGCATGCAGTCTACATTTGTTGTAATAACCCCGGTGAGTTTCCCTTCTGCTTCCAGATCCGCCAGGGCATAATGCGCAAAGCTGGGCTGATAAGAGAACATGTTGTCCAGATAGGTTGGCAGAAAAGAACTGTAACCATCCCCGGATCTTCGCATGCCGCCCCGGCTGGAGAAAAACATCTGCCCATATGTCACACCGCCCCCGGCAACTGAAATGCCGGCGCCTGTTGTTGCGACAATGCTGTGGCTGTGGTCAATATAATCGCCCAGCTGCTGTATATCATCCATGTTTTTTTCTCTTCCGAAAATCCCCATAAACATCACATCCTGTCATTCATATAATACTGCTTCTAATGCTTTCGCGGCATCCGCCCTGACATTCAGGCTTGCGATTCGGTCAAATTCCGTCGGAGACGGATTGATCTGCACCAGTTTTGTCTCTGGCTTCATGCGGCTCAGGTATTCATCACTGCGAAAACCGGTAGTGCCGATCACCAGCACAAGATCCGCTTCGGATATCATGTCTGCAGCCTTTCCCATATTTTCTTTGGAAACACTGTCACGAATTCCGATATCCATACAGAATCCGGTCGGCATCAACGGTTCCCCACATTTTTCACAGCGGGGCATATGGCCCTGGTTCCACACCTGATAATCAAACGAACGGTTCCCGCAGCCGATACAGATATTGTCTCGAAAACTCCCCTGAAATTCGACCACGTTTTTTGAACCGGCGATGGTGTGAAGACAGTCCATGTTCTGGGTCACAATACCGTAGATTTTCCCCTGGCTCTCCAGTCCTGCAAGCTGTTTGTGCACTGTGCTCGGACCTTTGATAAAAGTCGCATCCAGAAAAGCATCTTTCATGATTTCATAAAATTTTTCCGGGTTTTTGCGGATAAACGAGGCAGAAAAAACCCGCCTGGCATTCATCATCCCCACACTCTGTTTCAACCTGCGCATCCCGTAGAGATATGAAATCCCCGCACCGGTGACAGCCACGGTTTTATCACTTTGATCCATATACTCTTTCAGCTGTAGATATTCCTCTGTCATGCATTACCACCTCTCGAATAATAGGCAATCAGCGTTTTCATTTTGGCCTCCTTTTTTTAATCCGATACCTCATCTTTTCCGCAGAACAGTTTCCATAGTTTCAAAATAACAAGACAAATTGACAGGACTCCCAACGCACAGCACAAATAAGTCAACAGTGAATGTTTCTTACACATAATGTCCCTCCCTCTTCTAAAAAAGTGTTAGCATTATTTTATAGTTAGTTCCTGTACAGCATATTTCATTGCTTCCACAATCGGAACATCTGCACATAAGTACAATCATCCGGAAGCGTAGGATTAAATAAAGCGGTAAACAAAGTAACTTTCCCGCAATGGTTACATTTTCGGAGCCGGTCCTTATAAATTCGGCACAGATGTGTTTTCGTGTCCAGATTTTCACAGGGGCGGTTATAATGAATAATTACCTTTCTGTGCGGCCTGATTGAGCGTGTATAACAGCATTTCCCGCAACAGTTGCATATGGAGTCCCAGTCTTTTCGCCACCGGAACCAGGTTTTTAAAATACGAAACATCTTCATACCGTTATTGGATTCCCTCCTTGATGGATGCTGCAGCGAATTCAATCAGATATAGTTCGTGTCAAGTGAAACAGACAGTTCCCTCGGCTGTGCTTCGCCGCTGAGGCTGTAGCCGATTGCGGCCGCAGAAACAGGTTTAAACCCTTCCGGGATGCCCATTTTTTTACACATCTCTTTATTCCTGGAAAGTGCCTGCACGGCACCCCAGAGGTAAATGTTATCTACCCCGGCATCTGTCGCGGCAATCAACATATTCTCAATCACACATGCCGCATTTGCCAACTCAATCCCCGGTGCCATCTGTTCTTCAGAAGCAGAAACAAAGATAGCAACAGGTGCACCATAGAAGAAGTCCCGTTCCTCAATCTTCATGGCCGCTGCAGTCGACCGGTTGATTTCATCAAGAATTTCTCTGTTGCGGCAAACTGTCAGATGGAGAGATTCCCTGTGATTGCCGCCGACCGGTGCCTGGCAGCCTACTTTTACAATCATATCGACAACGACACTTGATACCGGTTTGTTGGGATTAAAATCCCTTGTGGATTTTCTCTTTGCGATGGCCTCTAATGTTTGCATAAAAAATGCCTCCTTCATATAATTGGATGTTATCTTATCTGGGGCTTTTCTTCTTGACATTATCCGACAACCCGTTGTACATTAATTATATTCATTGAAAATGCAAACATCAACCATCAATATATTTTTGCCTGTCGGATGATCAAGGGGAGAAGACATGAGAAAACAACCGGAAATCACAGAGAAAACCAAACAAAAATTTGAGGATGCGTTCTGGGAGCTGGCCGCGGAAAAGCCGATTTCCAAAATTGCCGTCAGTCAGCTTGCAAAGCGTGCGGGATATAACCGCAGCACGTTTTACGAATATTTTGTGGATACTGACCACCTCCTGAATTGTGTCGAGAAGAAATTGCTGGATGAGACAAAGGCTACCATCATTCAGGTATATGCAGAAAATGTATCTCTGGAAAATCTCTTCCTGATCATATTTACGGCAATGAATGAAAAAATATATATCCTGATGGGTCCGAACGGAGATTCCGGCTTCCTTGCAAAAATGAAAGAAGAAATCATTCCTCTCGTCACAAAATATTTTCCGATTCCTGCAGATGCACCGAATTTCGATTACCTGATCAGTTTCGTAAACTCTGCCATGTTCGGGCTTTTACAGCATTGGAACGAGAAGGGGAAAGATATCAGCACACAAGAAATCTGCGGGATGATGCAGAGCCTGGTGCTGCAGGGGCTGTTAAATTATGTAACGCCCGGGTATGAGAGAAAGGATAATTTTAAAAATGATGGGTTTGTTAAAAAAATGGTGTGACCGAACATGGCTGTATGCTGTTTATTTCCTGGGTGTAGTGATGGGATGTACCTTGATCTGGAACTGGGGTTCGTGGGAACAATCACAAAAACTTGTCTGTATACTGGCTATCCTGGTGCCGATGCACATTTTTGAGGAAAATTCATTCCCGGCGGGATTTTATTTTATGAATAATACGGGTTTTCATTCTGAAGAGCCTATGGTTTATCCACAGAACCAGTGTACGAATATGGTAACGAACCTGGGCGCGGAGATTGTGCTGATCTTAGTGACATTCTCGACGCTTAAAATAGAAATCAGTGCTGTTACACTTGTGATTTTCTTCGGACTTGGAGAGACGATTAACCATACCCGAAGCGGAATACTGATGTATCAGCGTTATCGGGAAAAGGGAAAGAAGACCATTTACGGACCGGGAACCGCTACTTCATGGTGCCTTATGATTCCGCTGAGTGCGGCGGGGCTTAAGTGGCTGACTGTGCATACGTTCACTTTAATACAGATCATTGGCGGCGTTGGAATATTTTTAGGAATCGCTGTTTTTCTCATTCTGCTTCCTTTTGCAGTATCAATAAAAGTCAAAAGCAAACGATTCGCCTTTGACGACAAGGGGTATTTTGAAAAATATGATAGATGAAGAATAATAATTTTGGCCAGACAGGAGAAAGGTAGTGTCTTCTGTCTGGCTTTTGGTTTCTTTTGGAAATGAATATTTTAATTTCTCTATTGAAGCAAATTTCGTGTCGCATCCACTGTTTCCTGAACCTGCTCATCCTGTGAAATTGTCGGAGTGCCATCGCCATCCTGTGCACCATAGCATCCGAAGTATGAATGGCACCCGCCGTCAATGACAACTTCCGTAAAATCATCCGGCAGGTTACTTTTGTTCTCTTCATATTTTTCCATGCTCAGAACGCCGTCATTGCTGCCGTAAATGGAAAGCACTTTCAGATCGGAATCGCTCAGATCTGCAGTGGAGTAAGCGGCCAGCAAAATTAAACCATCATATTCATCCGTATGTTTTCCCAGATAACTTGCTGCCATGGAACCGCCGAGGGAATGGCCGGCCATATACCAGTTTTCAATTTCCGGATACAAATCCCGATAATCATCTGCAGCATTGATATCAAGTACAGCCAGGTTCCCGGGCATATGCGGCAGGATGCAGAGGATGCCATTCTTTGCCCATGCTTTCATCAGCGGGGCATAAGATTCATACTGAACCTTTCCGCCAGGGTAGAAGATGATTGCTGCAGAAATTTCTCCTTCCGGCTCAAATACATAGGCACCGTCATCCAGTTGAGATACCTGCACCAGTTCATTAGATTCCAATGATTCCAATGCGGTAGTCTCGGCATGATAGTAATTGTTGACATATGCAAAAACACCAATCACGCAGATTGCCAGAATTGCGGCGATGATGAGCAGTACTATTTTCCATTTTTTCTTTCCTGATTTTCGGATATGTGCCATGTCATTTTCCCTTGCTGTGTATTTTAAAAATTTATAATGACAACGGTCATTGTTTGATCAAAAAGCAACGCGCCGCCCATCACCCACGGTGATGTTCATAAGGGGTTTGGGGACTCCCCAACAAGCTGCCGAGGCCGCTCGCGTGACGAAGTCATTGCTTGCGGCTTAGCCCCGGAGTGTGAAAAACGGTATTATTTAACTTGTAGTATAGCATGCTTTTACAGCATTGGACAGACAGAAAATATAACGGTTACGTAGTTTCTCTCGCTTGCATGGAGAGAATAATTTTTGGGTTGTAGTTTTTTGCAATACATGTTACATTTATAACAACCATAGAGAGTGCGCGAGGGACAAGCCCGTTGACCGCACAGCAACCTGCCGGTTGGTAAGGTGCTAAAGCTTGATTCGATGGGACTGCATATATATGGATCATAAGCTCCCGTCGATGACGATGGGAGTTTTTCTGTGCTCTTTCTATGGGAAATAAAATTTTAAAAGGAGCACAATATCATGAGCAAATCAAAACAGATCCACATTTCAAAAGAAGACCGGACACTGGCAAAACTGGCGAGCCTCGATGCCAAAGTTTATGTGTACTGCGGAGACCGGAAAACGCTGCAGAAGTTTATTGAAGACGCTGATAATGAATACTTTCATTACGGAGACGGCACAGCGCTTTCGGAAAGAAAGCCGGACAGTATCATGTCGGTCAACCGGAACAGGACTGTTAACTATCCGGGTTATGTCGGCACCCTCGCTTTCCATCATGCTGAAATTGTAGGGGAGCGGCCGGTGGTGCGCGTAGATTACAGGAAGTATATTTCCGGATATAAGAATTTTATCTATGAACCATAAAATCTTTTCCGATTAGTACTAACGATTGTGTCCGAGTTATTGGACATCTTTTGAAAAAGCCTGTAGCCAATCCGTCTGCCTCATGGTATCCTTATTCTATAAAGATCGGGGAGGATACCACCATGGCAAAGAGTGCAAACCAGAAACTGAAAATCGTATATCTGATGAGAATCCTGATGGATCAGACGGATGAGACCCATTCCATCAGCATGGCGGAGATCATAGAGGAACTGGCAAAATATGATATCTCGGCGGAACGGAAAAGCCTGTACAATGACATAGAAAGCCTGCGGAAATTCGGTGTGGACGTGATTGGGATACAGCAGAACCGCACCTACTATTATTATATCGGGAACCGCCAGTTCCAGCTGGCGGAGCTGAAACTTTTGGTGGATTCCGTCCAGTCCGCAAAATTTATCACTGCCAGGAAATCGAATGAGCTGATCAAAAAGATCGAGGGGTTTGCCAGCAAATATGAGGCGAAGCAGCTGCAGCGCCAGGTGTATGTGGCGTCCCGCATCAAGACGATGAACGAGAGTATTTATTATAACGTAGATGAAATCCACTCGGCAATCGCGGAGAACCGGCAGATCCGCTTTCAGTATTACCAGTGGAACGTGGAGAAAGAAATGGAGCTGCGTCATGGCGGGGCATACTATCAGGTCAGCCCCTGGGCTCTATCGTGGGATGATGAGAACTATTATCTGGTCGCCTATGACAGCGTGGAGGAAAAAATCAAGCATTTCCGCGTGGATAAAATGCTCCGCATCAAAACTGTGAATGAACTGCGGCAGGGGAAGAGCCGATTCAAGGAATTTGATATGGCAGTGTATGCAAAGAAAATGTTCGGTATGTACGGCGGCCGGGAGGAAGTAGTGAAGCTTCGCTGTGCGAATTATCTGGCCGGCGCGATCATTGACCGGTTCGGAAAAGATATCCCGATCCGAAAAGAGGATGAGGAGCATTTCATTGTCACTGTCCGTGTGGAGGTGAGCAACCAGTTCATCCACTGGGTGATGGCGTTGGGGAATGGTGCGCAGATCATTGGTCCGGAATCGGTTGTGGAGGAAGTGAAGACCGAGATTGCGCGGCTGCAGGAGCAATATTTATAAGAAAAACATGGTTATGAGAAGGCGTTTTTAATCGCCACAAATCCGTATTGCCCGAACAAAAGTTCTTTTGCGAGGGAGTTTTATTGGACTTAAAATTTTTTAGAATGGAATCAGGATAAGCAGGATAAGAAAAAAATTGCTTATTCTGATTCCATTTTTTCGATTTTGGAGGGCAAAGAGATGCGGTTTTGGTATTGGATCCGGAAGACATTCACCGGAAACAGGCAGTGCAGAGGGTGTTGCATGACATGTGAGTATTATGAAACGTGCAAAGAAGATGTGGGGCAGCAGGAGGTGTGCAGATGAAGGAGAAATATATCACAATTACTGGCATGAAACATTATTACGGATTAACTCCATTCAAGATCGGAAAAAAGGTGAAGTGTGAGAAAGAACCAAAGAATCCGTTTGATTCCGAAGCAATCCGGGTGACGTTAAAACATATCGGCACGGTTGGATATGTGGCGAATTCTCCATTTACCGGAGCAACAGGAACCATGAGTGCCGGGCGGATTTACGAAAAGGTCGGAAAGAAATTTAAGGCGGAAGTGATGTTTATCACTTCGTCAAAAGTGATTTGCAGGGTGATTCCGGAGGAGGAAGAGGATGTTTGATTTCTTAGATAAAATGTTTGATATGAATCATGACGGGAAGCTCGGCCCGCTTGAGACGTCAATGAAGTGGGCAGCGATTGCCGGAGTGATGGATGAGTGTACGAAGCAGGACAGTGAATCGGATTCCTTTGATATTGATCTTTCGTTTGGTGGAGTCACAGAAGACCAGAGGGATGAAATTGAAGCTGCCGGTCTGGATCCGTTTGAACTGGAATGGATGGATGAAGAGGAACGCAGGGAAATGATGGAGGATGTTGGTTTAGATCCGGATGATTATGATTTTATGTAATTTTCGGATTCATGAAAGTGAAAGTCAGGGACTTAAAAAATTACCCAATATGTTGAGGAGGAAGCAGTAATGACGAAAGAATGCAGAGAAAGAATAAAAAATATCCTGGACAATTATCCTGAATTATTCACGGCGACCTGATTTTTCCATATACCAGACACCGATG
>JAJQCB010000030.1 GCA_021203005.1 Clostridiales bacterium
ACATTTTTGCAAACCAGGTAGAGTATATGCATAAGAATATGAAGTACCGGGATTCGGTTGTGCTCTCGATTCACCCGCACAATGACCGGGGAACCGGCGTGGCGACTTCTGAGCTCGGCGTGCTGGCCGGGGCGGACCGGATTGAGGGAACGCTGTTCGGCAACGGCGAGCGGACCGGAAATGTGGATATTGTCACGCTCGGCATGAATATGTTTTCCCATGGTATCGATCCGGGTCTGGATTTTTCCGATATGAACCGTCTGTCCTCCACTTACGAGAGGCTGACACAGATGCAGATTTCCCCGCGTCACCCTTATGCGGGTCAGCTGGTGTTCACCGCATTCTCGGGCTCGCACCAGGATGCGATCGCGAAAGGGCTTGCCTACCGCGAGGAGAAGGGGCAGGAGCTGTGGAATGTTCCGTACCTGCCGATCGATCCGAAGGATGTGGGACGCACTTACGATTCCGATGTCATCCGTATCAACAGCCAGTCCGGAAAGGGCGGCGTCAGTTATGTGCTGAAGAATCATTTCGGCCTGGTTCTTCCGGCGAAGATGCGGGAGGATGTGGGCTACGCGGTGAAGCATGTCTCCGACGTGGAGCACAAGGAGCTCTCCCCGCAGAAGATATACGAGGTGTTCCGATCCAAATATTTCCTGTATCAGGAACAGTTTACGGTAAAATCCTGTCATTTCCAGCAGATTCAGGGCATCCGCGCGGAGCTGACTCTTGTCTGCGGCGGGAAAGAGGATGTGGTGATCGCCTCCGGCAACGGCCGTCTGGACGCGGTCAGCAACGCGTTCAAGCAGTATTTTAACATCGAGTATAAACTGCAGGTTTACGAGGAACATGCGCTTTCCCAGGGATCTTCTTCCCAGGCGGCTTCCTACATCGGTATTGAGGATGCGGAAGGCAAGATGTACTGGGGCGTCGGCTTTGACGGGGATATTGTCAAGGCTTCGATCCACGCGCTTTCTGTGGCGGTGAACCATCTGCTGGACAATATTGCAAAAAAAAACTGAACCCCGATCCGCGCATGCGTGAGATTATGAATTACATTCAGACCCATTATGATACGGTGACGTTGAAAAGTCTGGCGGAGGAGTTTTACCTCTCCGTCCCGTATCTGTCAAAGTACATCAAAGAAAAGACGGGAAAGCAGTTTTCCTCCATTGTGACGGGAATCCGGATGCAGCATGCCTGCAACCTGTTAAAGACCAGGGGTTTTACGATCGAACAGATCGCGGAGGAGTCCGGATATCCCAGCGTGGAGCACTTTAACCGGCAGTTTAAGAAGATTTACGGGATTACGCCGGCGGCGTATCGAAATCAATAAGAAAATTTTTATCGGGGACGGTCGCATGAGATGGTAAGGATATATTTGCAGGCGACCGGGGTAACGCTTCGACAAACTAATCACTAACTGCGACTAAGACGCTCAGGAAAGCCTTCGCGCCTAAGTCTTAGTAAGTGATGGATTTCGTCTCAGCTAAAAGCACCCCTTGAAAGTCGCCTGAAAATATATCCTTACCATCTCAAGCGACCTGTGCGGAGTATTACTATTAGGCCAGTAGAATATAATAGTTTATGGAGTATGTGATGAAATGATAGAGATAATAAAAGCCATTTTGTTCGGTATTGTTGAGGGTATCACAGAGTGGCTGCCGATCAGCAGTACCGGTCACATGATTCTGCTCGATGAGTTTGTGACGCTGAATGTGAGTGATGAGTTCTGGGATTTGTTTCTGGTGGTGATCCAGCTGGGTGCGATTCTGGCGGTGATCGTGGTGTATTTTAAGGATCTGATTCCGTTTAAGCGTTATCACGGCATTCGATTGGACGGACCGAAATGCAGGATGTGGCTGAAAATTATCGTGGCGTCCATTCCGGCGGGGATTGTGGGTGTCCTCTGGGATGATATTTTTACCGCTTTGTTTTACAATTTTTACACTGTGGCGATTATGCTGATCCTGGTCGGCATTGTGTTTATCGTGGTGGAGAACCGAAGCCGGGGACGGCATATCGCGGTGGATTCCATTGATGATATTTCTTATGGGCAGGCGTTTCTCATCGGCGTATTTCAGATGATCGCGGCGGTGTTTCCGGGGACTTCGCGCTCCGGTTCCACGATTATCGGTTCGCTGATGCTGGGAATTTCCCGGACGGCGGCGGCGCAGTTTACGTTTTTCCTGGCGATTCCGGCGATGGTCGGCGGCAGCGCGATCAAGCTGTTGAAATACGAGGGTACATTTGTGGCGGATGAGCTTCTGCTGCTGGCAATCGGGATGGTTGTTGCGTTCCTGGTGTCGATCGCGGCGATTAAGTTCCTGATGTCTTATATCCGGAAGCATGATTTCAAGGTGTTTGGATGGTACCGCATCGTACTGGGCGCGGTGGTGCTGGTTTACTTTCTGGTGAGGCGATAGGTTTTTTGCTTATAATTATACAAAAAAGGAAAGTTAACATATTGACAGAACATATGTTCTGTGTTATTGTTGTTATAACATCAAAATTGAGGAGGCGAGATTATGTATCAGGCAATCGATATTGCAAAGTATATTATTGATAAGTGTACAAAAGATATGCGTCCTATTTCTAATTTACAACTACAGAAAATCTTATATTATGTCCAGAAAGAATTTTTACAACATGGGTCAATAGCCTTTTCAGAAGAGATAGAGGCATGGCAATTTGGTCCTGTAGTTCCTAATGTATATAGACAATATTGTGGGTTTGGAGCTATTCCTATACGAATGAGTTATGAAGTTGATTTAGAATCAGACGATGCAAAAATTATAGATGTCGTTGTTGAAAAGAAAAGGATACTTAATCCCTGGGACATGGTTAATGATACCCATAGTAAAGGGAAAGCCTGGGATATTATATATCAGGGTAGAATAGGGGATCATCAAGTCATTCCACAGAATCTGATAAAAAATAGAGGATAGGCATGAGGATACTGAATGAACAGGAAAAAAGAGACTCTTTGAAAGATGTTCTGATAGATTTATCTAAATCACAAGATATTCTGCAAGAACCCAAAAAAAGAGTCTCTTTTTTTTAAAAGGTTTGAATCAATATATTACAATTGTGATAGTGAGAATTGAACTGTACCCCTTGTCAAGGACAAATTTAAAACTTGCGCCCCCCTGTTTTT
>JAJQCB010000137.1:0-7833 GCA_021203005.1 Clostridiales bacterium
TGCCTCTGCACTGTTCACTTCTTCCTGAGTAGCATCCTCGTCTGTCAGAACAGCGGCGGCTGATGCCAGGGCTGTCTCAAATGCGTTCCAGCTGGAAACAGTATAATCACTCTCATTCAAAGCCAGCGCTGCATCATAAGCGGTTTTGAGCGCGCTCTTATCCACACCGGAATAGACCACACTAACGATATTGGTTGCATAATTGCTGCTGGAGATTGTCACCTTATAAGTGGTACCGTCAGTCGCAGCGGTGTCCAGCGCAACGGTACCGTCATCTGCGATGGTTTTGGCATCATCCGTCAGGGAAGCCCCATTTCTTCCGGAAGCCTTTACAGTGACGGTCACGCCCTCCGCGTCATCGGCGATTCCGGTAATATAAATCGTTTCGCCGTCGATGAATACTACGGTTGGAACATTTTCCATATGCGGCGTCACATACTGACTCTCGCTTAGAGTATACTCCACAATCCCATAGGTTGTGATGTAAGTGACCGTCGTGATGGTCTTTCCTTCCATGCTGGAGTAGTAGTCATTGTCAATGGTATCCCACGCAGCCTCATAATACTTGCTGGGCGTCCACAGATGCTCGCTCTGCTTTAGTGCATACTCCGCGCCATCGGAAGTCGTCAGGTATACACCATATACATATGTCGGAGCAATCCCATAATCCGAATCCAGATCCAACTCATAGTCGCCCCAGGTGGAACTGGAGGTCAACTCGCCGTCCACCGTGGCAGTAGTTTTATCAGCGGTAGATTGAATGCCCGAGAAAGTATACTCGCCGTTGACTGTGGTCACTTCAGTGGTTGAAAAGGCGGACACAGTGTTCTCGTAACCGGTCAATTCAAGATAAACCACAGGGTCTTCCACTTCTTCGCCCACATAGTAAACAGCGGTGGAATCGTTCACCAGATCCTTGACGGCTGCATAATCAGCAGTGCTCATCGCCACCGGGATAACCACGCCGTAGATCGAAGTGGTTCCCGCATCGCTGTCTACAGTCAGATAAACATTCTTGCAATTAGCGGCCTTGCTGGTGGTCGCAGAAGTAACGGTATCCACGTCTCCGTCATCGTTCAGTTCTGCGTAGAACACGCTGTAAGGGACGTTCATGTATGCATAATAGGTTTCTCTATAGACCAGGCTTATGATATTAGTAGCATAGTTGCTGCTGGAAATTGTCACCTTATAAGTGGTGCCGTCAGTTGCAGCGGTATCCAGCGTCACGGTGCCGTCCTCCGCGATAGATTTCGCCTCATCGGTCAGGGACGTGCCGTTTCTGCCGGAGGCTCTCACGGTGACGGTCACATTCTCCGCGTCCGCTGCGATGCCGGTGATGTAAATCGTCTCGCCGTCAAGGAATACCACATCCGGAACATTGTCCATATGCGGCGTCACATACTGGCTCTCGCTCAGGGTATACTCCACGATTCCATAGGTCGTGATGTAGGTGACCGTCGTAATGGTCTTTCCTTCCATACTGGAGTAGTACTCATTGTCAATGGTATCCCACGCAGCCTCATAGTAGTTGCTGGGCGTCCACATATTCTCGCTCTGCTTCATTGCGTACTCCGTACCGTCAGAGGTCGTAAAATATACGCCATATACATCGGTCGGGGCAATGCCGTAGTCCGAATCCAGATCCAGCTCATAGTCGCCCCAGGTGGATTCAGAAGTTAACTCACCTTCCACCGTGGCAGTAGTCACGTCAGCGGTTGACTGAATCTCAGAGAAGGTGTACGCGCCGGACTCATAATCGGTCAACTCCAGATAAACCACAGGGTCTTCCACTTCTTCGCCCACATAGTAAGCAGCGGTAGAATCGGTCACCAGATTCTTGACGGCCGCATAATCAGCGGTGCTCATTGCCACCGGAATGACCACGCCGTAGATCGAGGTAGTCCCCGCATCGCTGTCTACAGTCAGGTAGACATTCTTGCAGTTGGCGGCCTTGCTGGTGGTCGCAGAAGTAACGGTATCCACGTCTCCGTCATCGTTCAGTTCTGCGTAGAACACGCTGTAAGGGACGTTCATGTATGCATAATAGGTTTCTCTATAGACCAGGCTTATGATATTAGTAGCATAGTTGCTGCTGGAAATTGTCACCTTATAAGTGGTGCCGTCAGTTGCAGCGGTATCCAGCGTCACGGTGCCGTCCTCCGCGATAGATTTCGCCTCATCGGTCAGGGACGTGCCGTTTCTGCCGGAGGCTCTCACGGTGACGGTCACATTCTCCGCGTCATCGGCGATTCCGGTAATGTAAATCGTTCCATCACTGAGGAATACCACATCGGGGACATTCTCCATATGCGGCGTCACATACTGGCTATCACTCAATGTATACTCCACGATTCCATAAGTAGTAATGTAAGTGACTTTCGTGATGGTCTTTCCTTCCATGCTGGAATAGTAGTCATTGTCAATGGTATCCCACGCAGCTTCATAGTAATTGCTGGGCGTCCACATATTCTCGCTCTGCTTCATGGCGTACTGCGCACCGTCAGAGGTCGTAAAATATACGCCATATACATAGGTCGGGGCAATGCCGTAGTCCGAATCCAGATCCAGCTCATAGTCGCCCCAGGTGGAGCTGGAAGTCAGCTCGCCGTCCACTGTGGCCGTTGTCTTCTCGGCGGTAGACTGGATCTCAGAGAAGGTGTACGCGCCGTCCTCATAATCGGTCAACTCCAAATAGACCACGGGATCTTCCACTTCCTCGCCCACATAGTAATCCGCGGTGGAATCAGTCACCAGATCTGCGATCGTCTCATAGACAGAAACACTCATTTTTACCGGAACGACCACGCCGTAGATTGAGGTGGTACCCTCGTCGCTGTCTACAGTCAGGTAGACATTCTTGCAATT
This sequence comes from Clostridiales bacterium, assembly GCA_021203005.1. Classification (GTDB taxonomy): domain Bacteria; phylum Bacillota; class Clostridia; order Lachnospirales; family Lachnospiraceae; genus Eubacterium_I. The sequence continues at coordinate 2,866 of JAJQCB010000137.1, forward strand.
AGCAGCCTTGCTGGTGGTCGCAGAAGTAACGGTATCCACATCTCCGTCATCATTCAGTTCTGCATAAAATACACTGTAAGGAACGTTCATGTAATAACAAACGACATTTCCAACCGTCGCTGTAACATCGTTATAGCCTGTGGCAGTGAGCGTCATCGTGTAGGCTCCACTTTCTCCATACACAAAGAGCGCACAATCAAAATTAATACTGCCGTCTTCATTGAAAATATCAGAGCCGGTGTACTCCGGTTCCACATCATGTTGCCACTGGAGAGTATAACTTTCCGTCACTGTTTCACCGGTATCCTCATCCACATAGCTAAAAGCCAGCTCACTTACGGCATCAATATAGTCAGCCAGAGTTTCACCGTTACCGCCCGTAACAGTTAATACATTGTCTACGATAGCATAGGTCGCGCCGGACTCAATCGTAACCGAACCGATCGTTGTCCCCGCCACAGTAACATACAGCGCCATTCCTACATTGTTATAAGTCACAGAGTGGGTCAGTTCTTCATCTTCGATGTCCGTGCCGCTGTCGGCAGCTACGGTAACCGTGTAGACCGCCTCGTCATCGGATTCAGATGTCAGCTCCACAGAGTAAGCAGATTCATCCAGATCCTGAGAAAACTTACCAACCGCATAGGCCAAAGTGATATCGCTGTAATCCACACCGGATACCGGATTTGTGATCGTCACGGTAAAAGAGGTTCCCTCGGAGTCGTAAATCGCGCTGCCCAGGGCAACACTTGTACTCGTAGGTTCCGACACTAATGCTGCGTTTATAGCCTCAACAATACCCTTAGATGAGCAGGTGGCCGTACTTACAGCATCTACTTCATAACTACCTGCTGCACTATTTGCCAGCTGTTCATTTAACCCGTTCTCTGCTTTGGTCGAATACTGTGCGTTATTGCCGCTGGCACCGGACACGCTGAAGCTTAAAAGTGTGCCGTTAGAAACAGACACAGACACGGTGATGGGATAATCGGAAAATTGTTCGCCATCATCGTGGTAAACGGTAGCGCCTCCTGTATAGGTGCCGTCCGTCAAACCTTCCGGAATGGTAACCGTTAATGCGTCATCGGTATCACCATCGTCTGTATCACCGTCATCGGTATCGCCGTCGTCGGTATCGCCGTCGTCGGTATCACCGTTATCGGTATCGCCGTCGTCTGTGTCACTGTCATCATCAGTATCTGCTTCCTCAGCCGTTTCGAGTGCTGCAAGTGCTGCAGTTTTTATCGCTTCTGATGTATACGTAGCACCGGTAACGCTATCCCATCCTTCTATTGTGTCGGCAGTTGCTGCCTCTCCCACCAACGCTTCCACAACTCCGGGATAATGTGTTCCGTTACTTTTGGTTCTGGAATTAACTGCATAATCAAAATATGTATCATTATCATCATCGTAATCCTCACCGGTAGTTACCTCAACCGCAGAAAACGTGCCATCTTCTACAGTCAGAGATACGGTAACCTCGTAATCTGTAAATGCATCATCATCATTTGCTGTTTTTTCAGATGCACTATACGTTCCGTCAGCTGCAACCTGACTACCCGTCACCGCGAGCGCGCTCACCGGCATCAGGCTAAGAACCATCGCCGCAGACAGCGCGGCAGCCATCAGCTTTGCCCAAAGTTTCTTTTTCCTCATAGTTCCTCCTTTTTCATGATATATTTATTAATCAGTCAGATCCTGCAACCTCCACCTAAGCAATCCTAATTTTAGTTGCAATTCTCTAACCATTAACCTGAAAATCAGGCGGGATTTTCCCGCCATGCATCCTTCCATCGCGGCCTTACGGCACAATACCGATGCTTTTCTTCAATACTCAGACAATCCATTCAGGGTCGGCTGACCCTGGCATCATCATATCCCCAGCCACAGGAATAATCCAAGCAGTACTCCCGCACGAACCAGCGTCAGGACGATTTCATTCCCTTTTACCCCATTAAACCCGGTATGGATATTCCCCTTCGGACAGGTGTCGATGCACTTCTGACACTGGAAACAGTCGCCCGCCGCCTCCGGCGATTTGTCGGGGGATAGTTCAATATCCGCAGGACATTTCATGGTGCAGGCTTTGCACCCTTTGATGCAATTGTCCCTGTCCCGCCGCAGAGAAAACAGCGGCAGTACCGGGAGGATGGAAAAAACCGCTCCCATAGGACAGAGCACCCGGCAGAAAAACCGTTCCTGCAGGCACATACCGACCGCAATAAGAATCAGCAGAATCACACCGACGGTATACCCGCTCAGGTGAAAATTTCCCGCATGAAGCATAGAGAACACGTCCCACGGGCTGGATCCCTGCGTTTTGCTGTAGTAACCGGTAAAGCACAAAACCGCAATCGCCGCAAGAACCAGATATTTCACTGCAGACAGTTTTTTCATCCACCCTGCGCGAATTTTTATCGGTTTTTTCTTTATTTTTTTGCAGACCCACACATAAAACGCGTGGAGTGCGTCCCCCAGGCTTCCGAAGGCGCAGGCGAATCCGCAGAAAAATCTGCCGAATATCACCGTATAAATGCAGAGGACGATGAGCGTCGCTACAAAGGATGTTATCTCCAGGCTCGCGCCGTCGCCAATCTGCGTAAATATGTATTTCACACCGTTAAACGATGCGGTAAATGCTGATGGGATGAAGAGGAAAAACAGAAGCTGGATCACCGCGCGAATCCACACCCGTATTTTCTTCATCTTCTTTTTGTCTATTTTATTCATAAATTACACTGTTACCTGTTCCTGCCCTGTATGTTGATTCTGTCTCTAATCTACTTACTATATCTGTTTTTCATAATTACTCAGTTTGCGGCATATTATAGCAATTCCGGAGAGCAAAAGTAACACTCTCTTCTGTCACCTTAATTCTGCTATGGCAAACATCCGGTTCATCCAAACACATACAAATGCTCAGCTCTGACATGCTTCTTCCAACGCCGCCGCGGCTGCATCCCGAATACCCGTGGAACTGAACGTGGCTCCGCTGATCGTATCCACATCCGCACTCTGGGCTTCCAGAATATCGTCGATGATATCCTCCGCCATCGTCAGATACGCGCCGTCCTCGTTTTCCGCAGATATGATCGCAAGATCTGTGATCACCCCGTTCTCTATTGTCACCTCAACCGTGATATCCCCGCCGAAACCATCGGCCGTTCCCTGATAAACACCATCCGTATACGCGCCGAACGCGCTATCATCTGAACCGTCCGCTTCCATCTCAGCCATAGCAGCTTCCACTTCCGCGTTAATCGCATCCGCCTCTGCTTTTGCCGCCGCGTTTGCAGCCTCATGCGCTTTCGCTGCCTGATTGTATCCCAGAATTGCGGCAACGATCACTACTACATTGCACATCCGAATCCAGAATTTCTTCATTATATAATTACCCCTCTGTTACTATTCGTCGTCTTCCTTCAGCGCCGCCGCGAGTGCAGCCGCACTCACGCTGTCGGATGAATTCGCCGCGCTCGCCTGCGCCGCTGCCGCCTGACGCAGCGCTTCCTGGCACGCTTCTTTTATAGAAACAGAAGAGCACGTCGCCCGGGAAACCGTATCGACTTCCCCGACGGAACTTTCCGTCACCTCCGCAAGCGCCACGATTTGCGTCACTACTCCGGCTAACTTAGATGTGCCGTTCGCTGCCCGATTAATATAGGTATCGTTGTCCGAATCACCGTCTCCGGACACCTCAATGCTTACAATTTTATCACCCTCGATCGTTACAACCGCTGTCAGATTATACGCGTCAAAGTCTCCATCCTCATCCGGATTGCAGGCTACGGTCACCGTATACGTGCCATCCGCATACATCTGCGTTGACCCGTTATCCGTGCTGTCATCGCTTCCGTCATCTGCAGAGCTGCCGCTGTTTTCACCGTTATCCGAACCCTCCTCTGCATCATCGGAATCTCCTGCAGTTCCTGAACTGCTTCCGGAGTTTTCACTCTCATCGGATCCATCGCTCTCACCTGCGTTTCCGGTGCTCTCACTTGAACTGCCGCTTTCGCCTGAACTTCCGTCCGTATCGCTTCCGGAACTTGCATTTTCCGCCTCCGCCGCGGCCTTCGCCGCCGCCAGCGCGTTCTTTACCGCTTCCAGAATTCCTTCCGAACTGTACGTCGCGCCGCTCACCACATCGAGGTCCGCACTCTGTGCCGTTACCACGGCATCCGCCAGAACCTCTGCCTGTGCAAAATACGCCGGCGTTTCATCCTCTGCACTTACGATGGTTACCGATTCGATTGTCTGGTCTTTGATCACGACAGCCACCGTGATATCACCGCCGAACCCCTCGCCGGTTCCGTAATAGGTACCATCCGGATAAGGGAAATTCCCGCTGGTCCCGTCAGACGCTTCCGTTGCTGCAGATGAAGTACCCGAGGACGAATTGCTTACAGATGAATCCGCCGTACTTACTGCTGCAACCGTTTCCGCCTCACTTACAGCCGTCTCCGACACCGCCGCCTGTGCCAGCGCATTGCGCACCGCGTTGATCAGACCGACCGAGCTGTAAGTCGCGCCGCTTACCGTATCCACATTGGTGCTCTGCTTATTTATAATCGAATCCAACAGCGCGGACGCTTTCGACATATAGCTGCTGCCATCCGAATGGCTTACAATGGTTATGGAAACAATTTTTCCATCTTCTATGACAACCTTTACGGTTACCGTTCCGGCAAATCCGGTTGCGGAACCGTAATATGTTCCGTCTTTATAAGCGGCCGCGTCAGACACTTCCGATGCTGCAGATGAAGTACCCGGGGACGAAGTGCTTGCAGATGAGTTCGCAGTACTTACTACTGCAACCGTTTCCGCCTCACTCACAGCCGTCTCCGACACCGCCGCCTGTGCCAGCGCATTGCGCACCGCGTTGATCAGACCGACCGAGCTGTAAGTCGCGCCGCTTACCGTATCCACATTGGTGCTCTGCTTATTTATAATCGAATCCAACAGCGCGGA
>JAJQCB010000137.1:7843-21059 GCA_021203005.1 Clostridiales bacterium
TTACCGTATCCACATTGGTGCTCTGCTTATTTATAATCGAATCCAACAGCGCGGATGCTTTCGACATATAGCTGCTGCCATCGGAATGGCTTACAATGCTTATGGAAACGATTTTTCCATCTTCTATGACAACCTTTACGGTAACAATTCCGGCAAATCCGGTCGCGGAACCATAATATGTTCCGTCCTTATAAGCGGCTGCGTCCGTTGTTTCGGAAACCGTTGTGCTGCCCAGGCCGGCGGATGCGCTGTCTGCCGCGATCTCACCGTCGTCTTCTTCTCCATACAACGCATTTTTCACGGCGCTGATAATCCCTTTGGAACTGTATGTCGCCCCGGAGACCACATCCACCTCCAGGCTCTGCTGATGAATAATCTCCTCGATCACACCCTCTGCCCGGCTGAAAAACGCACTGTCATCTGCCTCAACTTCCGTGACCTCAATCTCCGTGATCGATTTTGACTCAATGGTTACTGCCACGGAAATCTTCCCGGCATAGCCGGTGCCGCTGCCGTAATAGATGCCGTCTGCCAGTTCAAAGGAACCCTGAACCAATTCCTCCTCCGCAGCGTCTTCATCCTTTTCCGTTTCCTCCGCGCTTTCCGGTTCCTGTTCCGGCATTGCCTGAATCTCATAAACCGCCGGCGACCAGGAAGTTAAAGAAGCGCCGATGCACGCCACGACCAAAATAGCCGACAAAACCGGTGCAAAGCCTTTTAATCTATTATTCATGTTCTGCTCCTTTCATCCAGACTCGTAGAAACCGGAATATAAACTTTGCCGTTTTAGCAAAAAATCCTTAAACGAGCTTAAAATAAGTGCACAAAAAGAAAGCAAACTAACTCAGATTGCCTTATCTTAACTTTTATTAATTCTTTTTAACTTTTATCATAAAATCTATTGACTTGGCAATTCGATTTGAGTTAAGATTGTTTCCGAAACAGAAAAAGTTAGATATGTTTAACCAACGGGTTCGTCGGAGGGTACTATGGATATCAGTTATTTAAAAGAATTTCGCGTGCTGGCAGAAATCTGCAATTATCAGGAGGCTGCCGAGCAACTCTACATCTCCCTGTCAGCACTCTCCAAGCATATTTCCCGGCTTGAGTCTGAGCTTGGTGCCACTCTTTTTGACCGCACCACCCGCAAAGTCACTCTGAATAAATACGGAGCTGTTTTTTATGAATATGCGGTCCTGATTACAGACAGCTATCGGAATTGTACACTTAAACTGGAAGAACTTCAGCAGGATGAAGCAGCAAGTCTGCGTATTGCCTTCCCTCCCTGCCTGACCGAATATAATCTGCCCTCGCTCCTGACCGGTTTCATAAATACGCATCCCGACATAAAAGTGATGATCTCTGAGCATGAATCTCCCCATGACCTCCTTCGGGAAAACCGCTGTGACATCGCGTTCTGCACAGAATACGGAGATCCGGACGGCCGGGAATCCACGCTTTTTGCGGAGTCCGGCAGATCAGAAAAGGGAAAAACCGCAGGCTTTGCCAAACACGGAAAAGCAGCGGATGGAAACTCCGCGTTCTTCCTGCAACTGGACTCCCTCGTCGCTGTTCTTCCCGCCAATCATCCACTGGCCGGGGAAAAGTCTCTTTCCATGAAACAGTTAAAGGAGGAGCGCTTTATTATCAAAAGCGACCCCTCCTCGGAATTATCCATAATATTTCACCGGCTCTGCGATGCAGCGGGATTCAAGCCCAAAACCACTTGCGCGATCCGCTATACCTCCGCCATGCCGAAAATGGTCAACGCTTACAACAGCATTGCTGTCACAAACCGCCGCCATGCCATGATCAGTGACGCACCGGAGCTGGCTGTTATTGATATCAGTCCGACAATCCCCTACCGCGTCGCCGTTCTCAGCTCGGGCAATCCGGAGCATGCCGCTGCCCGCCTGTGTTTTATGGAATATTTATCAGACATTCAGCCGACACTGCTCCCAAATTATGGCGAAAGATAAAAAGTATTGTTTCTCAGAAGGCAAAAACACGCTTCACCCTCGGAAGCAGAATCTGCGAGACAACGCCGATCAGCAGTCCCGTGAGAAACCCCGACACCAGCAAAACCGGAATATAAAACACGAGCTTCAGATTCTCTACGACCAGAATCGCCACAGCAAGCTGACCGATATTATGACAGATTCCTCCCGCAACGCTCACCGTCAGCACAGATATTTTCTTCGTTTTTTTCAACAGCATCATGACTGCCAGGCTGAGGATTCCTCCCGCAAGGCTGTATAGAATGGATGCCAGATTTCCAAACAGAAAACCACTCAGAATAATCCTTACTATGGAGATCAGAAACGTCTGCTTTCCGCCCAGCAGATATAGCGCCGCCACAATAGCCAGATTTGCCAGTCCCAATTTGACGCCGGGGATTCCGAAATTAATCGGAATCAGGCTCTCTACATAACTGAAAACCATAGCCAACGCAATCATCATGGCGAGTGTTGCAATTGTTTTGGCTGAAAACGGATTTTTTTTCATAAGACTCTCCCAGTGTAAAAAGTATGATAACGCAAAATACACATAGCATCACACAACATGTCACGTTGCCTAATGTGTTTCTATCACATGCAGTTCAGTATCCCCATTCAGATCAATAAAGCTGCTCTCCAGATCGTCCGTGATGTAGATATCCCCGTCCTCCGTTTCCAGAAGGACATCAAATCCATCCGCCTCGCAGTGCTCCTCGCAGTAAGCAATCGCCTCCTCCGTGCCCATGATAAACAGGGATGTGGAAAGCGCGTCCGCCAGCGTGCCGTCCTCACTGACAATGCTCACCGAGATCAACCCATTGTAAGCGGAATATCCGGTCCTCGGATCAATGATGTGATGGTATCGGATTCCGGTCTCCTCATCGTCAAAATACCGCTCATACCCGCCGGAAGTGACAACAGAGACATCCGAAACCGCCAGGCCGCCCAGATATCCCGAGCTGTCCTCCGGATCCTGGACGCCCACGCGCCACAGGCTTCCGTCAGTCTTCGTCCCTACCACACGGACAGACCCGCCAAGGTTTATAATTCCGCACTCCACTCCATACTCCGCAAAAATCTCCGCGACACGATCATCCGCATAACCCTTGACAATGCCTCCCAGGTCGATCTGCATGCCTTCCTCCATGGTTAAAACGGTCTCTCCATCTTCATTCTCGGCCAACGTAATCTTTCCGGCGTCCACCAGAGCCAGGGTCTCTTCCAGCACAGACTCCTCAGGAACGGAAAAATCCTCCTCGTCCGTTCCCGTGAATCCCCAGAGATCCATGACCGGGTATATAGAAATGTCATATAATCCGCCCGTACTCTCGTACACATCCAGAGAGCGCCGGACCAGGTAAGACGTCTCGTCAGAAAGCACGCCGCCTCCCGCCTCATTGATCCGGTAAATCTCACTGTCCGTGTCGCCGGTGGAAAGAAGCGCGTCCAGACGGTTGATCTCCGCTATGCCGGCTTCCACCGCCTCCTGCGCGTTTTCCCCGTATGCGGTCAGTGTCATGTAAGTATCCATGGCAAAGAAATCCTGCGAACAGGACTCGTCATCCGATAAATCAGCAGAGGCATCAGCCGCTGCAGAGGAATCCTCCTCAGAAGAAACTTCTTCCGAAGCGCTTCCTGTCCCGGCGGAATCAGCATTATTCCCAAGTCCGCAGCCGGACAGAAATGCAGCCAAAAATACTCCGCATAAAATTCCTGTTAATATTTTTTTCTTTTTCCTGTTCATATTCCTCTTCCTGGTATGTTGTTTCGAATTTTTATTAGCGAAAGCTAACACCGATTGTAACACAGACCTCCAACAATTGCAAGGGTAACTCATTTTTAATTATATCGGGAACTATGGCACAATTTACAACGCAAAGAATTTACAACAGATTCACCATCACATTCTGATAATACAGCATTGACAGGAACTCGCTCTCATCAATATACATGGTCAGGCTGCACCCCAGTTCCGTCCCCGCGATCACAGACACAAACATAAAGAATAACGACACCAGAATATAGGCTTCCAGGGCACCCGCAAACAGCCCCAGCACCCGATTGATTCCCCGGAGAATCGGGATATGATTTACAATTCCCAGCGCACGGTAAATCAGCCGGAGCAAAATAATGACCAGAATCAAAGCCGCGAGAAATACCACGCCCCGAAGGATCCAGTCTGCCGCCATCTCACCCCCGGTCTCCGCAAGAAATTCCAGTCCGGTTCCAAGCCGGGACTGGATCGTCTCCGCGCACCGGCTCTCAATCCACTCATAAATTCCGGTATTATTTTTGAGAAATTCGCTGATATAAGGGCTGATATAAGAAACCAGCACAATCATAACGACCCACGATACCAGGGAAAACAGCAGACGCAGAAACCCCTTCCGCCAGCCCTGTATCACACATAACACAAAAAGGATTAATACAACAATCAATAACCAGTTCATTCTTTATCCTCTGTAAGATCAGGGAGCAACCGCAGGCGTATCACTTCGGTCACATTCTCCTTCAGCACAACATAGTTTCGGAAACCTCCCGCATGGAAAAATCCGCAAATCTCCTCGTCAAATTCGCAGGTAAACTTCTGCAGACCGCCCAGTGTGAAAACACTGCACTGCGCGGAGTTCAAAAGACAGATTTCATGATTATCCAGGAAGGTGATACTGTCATAGGAAAACTCCGTCTCAATCGAGACCTGCTCTTTACAGGCTGTATCATATATTTTTATAATACGCCCGGCGTCTTTGCTGGTATCACTGTAGACCAGGCCAAAGTAACTGTCATCGTAAAATATGCTCTGTATTTCTTCCGAAACACTCAGGCTGCTGCTCTCCGTCGGCGTCCCGGAAACCAGGAAGGTGTAAACTCCGGTATCCGCAAATGCAAGAAGTCTGTCGTCTCCCGCGAAAACCAGCTGCGGCACGATCGTATCTTCATATGTAAAGGATGCCACCAGGTTATCCACCTGATTTTTCCCGCTGGCGCCGAAATTGTAAAAATTAATTGTCGTCGCAGCCGCACCGCTGCTCACGTCCACAATGGAGACTGCCAGATTATTTCCATCAGCAGAAAGGGCAATATCCATCGGCGTCCCGCTGTTTTCCATATAAATCGCACCCTCGGCCAACAGTTCTCCGCTCACATCGTACAGTGACAGATAGCCGGTGCCGCTATCCTCCATCAGGACGGCAACGGCTCCCTTAGAGGACACCTCCACTCTGGACACCGGCATACTGACGGAAATCTCACTCTGCAGGCCGCTCTCATTCATCACATATATCGTTTCACCCTGCCTGTCCGCCACTGCCACATACGGCTCACAGGTCATGACCATCGGATCCTCCATCCCGTAGCTCTGATTCCAAAGTACGGTATTATCAACCGTAACATAGGAAATGCCATCGTTACTGTATTTCAGATAGCCTTTTTCGTACGCGAAATAGCGGGCAGCGGAAGTGTCAGACCTGGAAATTTCCTCTGTCACCTTATAATCATCATACGTCTTATGCTGCATATAGACATAGTAGATGACGATAACCGCTACGCAAACACCGACAACAATCGCAATCCGCCGCAGTCGTTTCATGCGATGTTCGTGAATCTTCTGTTCAATCTCATCCCAGTTTGTCTCAACAATGCGAAGATTGTTTTTTCTTTGGTCGCTCATGTACTCCTCCTGACTGCCCCAGGAACTGTCACAAAATAACTTATACATCTGCACAAGTTATTTTATGATAGTTCCTTACTAATAGATATATCACAAAGCAGAGCCGATTACAAACAAAAAATACTTTTACGGTAAAAGCAGCTTCTGCCCTTCATAGATCATATCCATATCCTCGATCCCGTTCAGCTCACAGATTTCTTCAACTTTCGATCCCGTCCCGTACACAGCCTGGCTGACAGACAACAGGCTGTCCCCTTTCTGAACAATATAATAATCCGGCTGGCTGCTTCCTGTCTCTGCCGTTGTGCTCGTTACAGAGGCAGTCTCTTCCGCAGCATCCGTGGCGGCACTGTTGTCTTCTGCCGAAGCTCCCGTGCTGTCCGAGGCGCTCACAACAGAATCAGAACCTGCATTTGCAGTATCTCCGTCCGCAGCTGATGCAGTGTCTGCCGTATCCCCCGGGTCCGCTGCTGATACAGTATTATCTTCCGCATCCCCTGTGTCCGTACTTTCCGACACATCTGCTGCCGTGTTCTCCGCATCCCCGGACGCCGGAAAATCTCCATCCTCCGTCGATCCATCCGCACTGACAGGCACATCACTCTCCGCCGACAGCTCATCCGTATCCGAAACATCCTCCTCCGCACTCACAGGCTCCCCGCTGACCGCTCCGGACAGAGCCTGCATGGTCTGCTGCAGCGTTTTCAGATTCTGATAATTCCCAATCTGCGTTACCGCCGTCGCTGCCACGATCACCAGCACCGCCGCTCCCGCCGCATAGAGTGCAGGCTGCCATCTCCGTTTCGGCGGTTTTTCATTCAGCTTATTCATAATGGCGCGATAGTTCTGTACCACATCCTCGCGCTGCTCCGATTCCATACTCTCCCGAATCGGCCGGGGAGTCAGCCGCTCTTTTTCTTCCATCATAAACTGCTGCATCTGCGGATTTTTTTCATAATACACAGCATAACCGGAAAGACGCTGCAGTTTGTGCTGCTCCTGGACGAAAAAAGCATCATTCTGCTCCAGTCGGTCTTCAAAATAAAGAAAACGCGACCCCTTTTTATAAGTAGATTCAAAAAACTGCTGCAACTGTGTATTGATCTCCAGGTTGCTCCCATCCAGGTTAAAATACCATCCCACAATCTCCAGATCATCAAAAGACTGCTTAATCCTCTGGTAGACCCTGTCCCAGAACTCCGCCTGCTTTGCAGCTGTGGTATCCGGCATCCCTCCGGGAAGCTCCCCGCTTCCGTCGGACACACCAAAGTCTGCTTTCTGCGCCCCGCTGATAAAAACATATTCCTGCTCTTCCCGCACGAGAGTCCGCCCGAGCAGGACTGCCGCCAGGACCGTATCTTCCCGCCGTTTCTGATGGAGAAAGCGGTGCACATACGTGTATACAAAATCTTCTATGTACACCCTGTATTTTTCCCCGAAGGTTCCAATCTGCCTGATATTTTTTGGGAGAATAAGTTCCTCCCTGTTTTCCTGATCTGTCATGCCCATATCCTCTCTTTTCTTTGTAACTCTGCTCCCAGAATAGTAACATAGTAAGATATGCATTTTTTGCCATTTTATGAAAGAGAAATTCGCAAGTTCCGCCCGGAAACGTCAAAAAAGCCCGCGACATTTCTGCCATGGGCTTTCTCCCTGTCTGATTCTGCATTCTTATGCAAATGCTTTTACTTTTTTGTAAATACTTTCCGCATCCAGACCATACTTTTTAATCAGAGCTGCCGCCGGGCCGGACTCACCGAATTGATCGTACACGCCGATTTTCATTACTTTTGTGGGCGCTTTTTCACTGAGCAGATCGCAGACCGCACTACTGAGGCCGCCGATCACAGAATGTTCCTCCACCGTCACAACTTTTCCGGTTTTCGCCGCGGAATCCAGCACCAGATCCTCATCCAGAGGCTTGATCGTGTGGATATTGATCACTTCCGCATCAATCCCGTCAGCAGCCAGAAGCTTTGCCGCCTCCAGAGATTCATTGACGCAGAGACCGGTCGCGATGATTGTCACATCCCTGCCCTCTTTCATGGTAACGCCCTTGCCAATCTCAAAATGGTAAGTCTCCTCATCATTGATCACCGGAATGGCCAGACGCCCAAAGCGCAGATATACCGGTCCCTCATACTCATACGCTGCGCGCACAGCAGCACGCGCCTCCACATCGTCACAGGGATTGATCACTACCATGCCCGGGATGGCCCGCATCAGAGCCAGATCCTCATTGCACTGGTGGGTCGCGCCGTCCTCGCCAACGGAAATGCCGGCATGAGTCGCGCCGATTTTTACATTCAGATGAGGATACCCGATGGAGTTTCTCACCTGCTCAAAGGCACGTCCGGAAGCAAACATTGCAAAAGAACTCGCAAACGGTACTTTTCCGCAGGTAGCTAACCCTGCCGCGATTCCCATCATATTGGCTTCGGCAATACCGCAGTCGATATGCCTGTCCGGAAACGCTTTTTTGAAAACGCCCGTCTTGGTCGCACCGGCCAGATCAGCATCCAGGACAACCAGATTGTCAAACTCTTTTCCCAGCTCCGCCAGAGCATTGCCATAACTTTCCCTCGTCGCGATCTTCTTTACTTCTGACATAATGCTTCACCTGCTTTCTCTAATTCTTCCATAGCAATGGCATATTCCTCATCATTGGGTGCCTTGCCGTGCCATCCGGCCTGGTTTTCCATATAGGAAACACCTTTTCCCTTGACCGTCTTTGCGATAATCGCAGTCGGCTGTCCCTTTGTCGCGCGGGCCTCGGCAAACGCCGCCGCAATCTCATCAAAATCATTTCCGTCAATTGTGATCACATGGAAATTGAACGCTTTAAACTTCTCATCAATCGGATACGGAGAGCAGACATCATCAATTTTTCCGTCAATCTGCAGGCCGTTGTTGTCCACAATCAATACCAGATTGTCCAGCTTGCGGTGTCCGGCGAACATGGAAGCCTCCCAGATCTGCCCTTCCTGAATCTCGCCGTCACCGGCCAGGGCATAAACGCGGTAATCCTTTCCATCCATTTTCCCGGCCAGCGCCATTCCCACTGCCGCGGAAAATCCCTGTCCGAGAGAACCGCTGGACATATCCACACCCGGGATATGCTTCATATCCGGATGCCCCTGAAGGAAAGAACCGACATGACGCAAACCCTTAAGCTCCTCCACAGGGAAAAACCCTCTCTGCGCCAGCACAGAATAAAAGCCGGGGGCAACATGTCCTTTGGAGAGAACAAACCGGTCGCGGTCTTCCTTCTTCGGATCAGCCGGATCGATATTCATCTCTTCAAAATAAAGATACGTAAAAATGTCCGCCGCGGATAGGGATCCGCCCGGATGTCCGGATTTCGCGCTGTGAACGGCGGTGACGATTCCTTTCCGCACCTCCACAGCTACTTTTTCAAGTTCTGTTTTTGTCATGGTTTCCTTCCTTTCTGTTTTATCATTTTATTCAGAATATTAGTCTGCTCTACGATAATGTAGACGTAGGATGTCAGCACATCCTGTTTTAAATCTCTGCGAACGATCACAGCTCTACTCTCCCCTCCAGCGCCCGCAGCAGCGTGACCTCGTCGATATATTCCAGGTCGCCGCCCACCGGCACTCCGCTGGCGATGCGGGATACCTTGATCCCCGTAGGTTTGATCAGTTTGCTGATGTACATGGCGGTAGTCTCGCCCTCCAGGCTGGAGTTGGTCGCGACGATCACCTCGTCCACATCACCCTCCAGGCGCTGGATCAGCTCTTTCAGTTTAATATCGCCGGGACCGATGCCAAGCATAGGTGAGATCGCCCCGTGAAGCACATGATAAACCCCCTCATACTTTCCGGTTTTTTCATAGGCCGCCAGATCACGGGTATTTTCCACGACCATGATCATGCGATGATTCCGTGAGACATTGCGGCAGATCGGGCATTCTTCCGCATCAGTCAGCGTATAGCAGGTCTTGCAGTAACGAATATTGTGTCTGGCATCCACAATCGTATCCGCCAGTCGCTCTACCCGCTCCGTCGGCATATTTAAAATATGAAACGCCAGACGCTGCGCCGTCTTGTTCCCGATCCCCGGAAGAGAGGATAATTCTTCAATCAGTTTGCTGATTTGTTTGCTGTAGTAATCCATCAGAACGGGAAGCCTCCGCCCAATCCTCCGGTAATCTTGTTCATAGATTCCTGCGAGAGATCTTCCATCTTGCGCAGCGCCTCATTCGTCGCCGCCACAATCAGATCTTCGAGCATCTCGATATCATCCGGATCCACAACTTCCTCGGACAGCTTCACCTTCAGAACCTCTTTTTTCCCGGAAACCGTCACTTCCACCGTTCCGCCGCCGGCGGTCGCAGTCACTTCCTTCTCCTCCAGTTCCTTCGAAGCCTCCTCCATCTGGCGCTGCATCCGCTGCGCCTGTTTCATCAGGTTATTCATATTGCCCGGCATACCGCCCTGGTAGCCGCCTCTTCCCTTTGCCATATTTATCGCTCCTTCCTTTTAAAGACTAATCCTCGATTTCTATCTCCATGTGGACAATCTGCTCCAGATCAGGATAAAAATCCCCGACCGGCTGGCCGCTTTCATTTTTCTGTACTTTTACCTCAATCTCCCTGCCGATCCGCCCGGATATCGCATCCGTAATTTCCTGCCGGTGTACTTCATCCGTTGCATAATCATATGCCATCTCATCGTCAAATACAAGCAATAACTGATTATCGCCGCCGAGGCTCAGCTGCGCCTTGCCCAGAAGTACACGGGCACGTCCGCTCATCTCCCCGATGATTGACCGCCACTGCTTCACTACCTGCTTTACCTCCTCCGGAATCGCCTTTGGCATCACCGGTTTCGATACGGATTGCGGCTTCGGTGCCCCCGCAGCTCTGGTCGAAAGATTCCCAGCCTGCTGCACTGCCGCAGCTGCCGGAACCACTCCCTGTTCCATTTGTTTTTCCAGATAAGCGACCCGATCCGCAAGCGCATCCTGCGTGCCCTCCATCGAAGGGCGGCAAAGCCGGATCAATGCAATCTCGATGAGCACCCTCTTTTGAGTGGCATAACGAAGCTGCGCGGAAAGATCGGAAAAATCCCGGATATAGCGCATGATCGTATCATTGTCAACCATATCCGCTTCCTCTTTCAAAAGCGCCAGATTCTCGCTGGACATATCCAGCACATCTTCCAGATGATCTGTACTCTTTACCAGCAGCAGATTTCTCAGATACCAGGTAAAATCCGTGACAAACTGCCCCAGTTCCCGTCCCTGGATGACCATCTCCTCCAGGATATGAATAGATGCCGTGACATCCCGCTTAAGAATCGCCCGCAGCAGACGGGAAAACACCTCGGTATCCACCGCGCCGAGAACCTCCAGCACGTGATCGTAGGTAAGCTTTTCTCCCAGATAAAAGGCAATGCACTGATCCAGCAGGCTCAGAGCATCGCGCATGGACCCGTCCGCCGCCCTGGCAATGTAACGGATAGCAGCTTCCTCCGTCTCGACCTGCTCCTGCTCCATGAGATCGTTCAAACGCCCCGCAATAGTATCAATGGAAATCCGGCGGAAATCATACCGCTGACACCGGGATAGAATCGTGACCGGTATCTTGTGCGCCTCCGTCGTCGCCAGAACAAAAATCACATAGGCCGGCGGCTCCTCCAGCGTCTTTAAAAATGCGTTAAACGCAGGACCGGAAAGCATATGCACCTCGTCAATAATATAAACTTTAAAGCGCCCCTCCGTCGGCGAGTAAGCCACCTCATCGCGAATCTGGCGGATATCATCCACACCGTTATTGGAAGCTGCGTCTATCTCAATGACATTCATGGAGGATCCCGCCTGAATCGCGCGGCACGACGCACACTCCCCGCAGGGACTGCCGTCCACCGGATGCTCACAGTTAACCGCCTTTGCAAAAATCTTGGCCACCGTCGTCTTCCCCGTGCCGCGGGTACCGCAGAACAGGTATGCATGGCCAATCCGGTCGGCTTTGATCTGATTTTTTAAAGTTGTAACAATATGATCCTGCCCCTTGACATCCTCAAACTCTCCGGGGCGGTACTTTCGGTATAAAGCCGTGTATGACATCTTCGGCTCCTCCTGCTCTCTATGCCATATTCTGAAACCGGCACTCCATTCGGTCTCGTCAGACTCAGACCCCATTCATCAAAACGGAAACCGCTCCCTGCTTTAATCACCGAAACAGATACCGACTTTTTTGGCCTCCTGCACCAGCTGACAGTCCGGATCCACCGTTTTCAGCCGGCCGGCCGCCTCGGAAAGTGGAACCCGCGTCGTCTGTCCGTTCACCATTGCGATCATATAACCGTAATCTTTATCCTCGATCGCCTGCGCCGCCGCTGCCCCGAGCTGCGTGCAGAGCACGCGGTCAAAAGCACAGGGGCTGCCGCCGCGCTGCATATGACCCGGAACCGTCACCCGCACCTCGCAGCCGGTCTTCTGTGCAATCTGATCCGCCACATCATAGGACACAGACGGATACTTAGATGTATTCACCATCTCCTTAAACTCCTTTTTGGAGAGTTTGGCATTTTCCACGGAGATTGCTCCCTCCGCCACTGCCAGAATCGTAAACCCCTTGCCCTGGCGGGTACGGCGGTTCACCGCCTCCACCACTTTTTCAATATCATACGGAATCTCCGGGATCAGGATAATGTCCGCGCCGCCCGCGATACCCGCGTGGAGCGGCAGCCAGCCCACCTTATGCCCCATAACTTCCACAATAAACACCCGGTTGTGCGAAGCCGCCGTCGTATGGATACAGTCAATGGTATGTGTCGCAATATTCAATGCACTCTGAAAACCGAACGTGATGTCCGTTCCCCAGATATCGTTATCGATCGTCTTCGGCAGATGCAGGATATTCAGCCCCTCCTCCCGCAGCAGGTTCGCCGTCTTCTGTGTGCCGTTGCCGCCGAGGATTACAAGACAGTCCAGATTCAGCTTGTGATAGGTGTGCTTCATCGCTTCCACCTTATCCAGTCCATTCTCATCCGGCACGCGCATCTGTTTAAACGGCTGGCGCGAGGTGCCGAGAATCGTTCCGCCTTTTGTGAGAATCCCCGAAAAGTCCTGGGCAGTCAGATAACGGTAATTGCCGTAAATCAGTCCCTTATATCCATCATAAAATCCGTATATTTCCAACGTATCGCCGCTGGTGGAAAGCCCCTTCACCACGCCGCGCATCGCCGCATTTAAAGCCTGGCAGTCGCCGCCGCTGGTCAGAATACCGATTCTCTTCATGAGCATGTCCTCCTTTTTTCAAAAGAAATACCGCAAGTCATCATCAAGAGTTTATCAAATTCAGAAAGGTTTTACAAGTTATGCGGAACCTTTTCCACTGCTTTTTTCGATTTCCTTGCCTAAAACCGACTTTTTCATTGCCGGTATTCATAAACCGGTTGACTATTATCGACTATTTATTTCGATTTTCCCACCTTGACACGCAGGCGGCGTCAATGTTATACTTAAATCTCCGAGCAGCCGGGGCAGCAGCGGCGCCCTGTACCATCAATCCGCTATAGTT
>JAJQCB010000103.1 GCA_021203005.1 Clostridiales bacterium
TTCAAGGCTTGGAGCGATCCTTTGACTGTACTAACTGTCAAAGACGGGATTTTATACCCGTGATGGGTATATGTCAAGAAAATGTCATCTCTTCACAGAAAATTAACAGAAGTACGGATACCAATAAGATATCGCAAATCCCCACAAAGTGTCATGCTTTTATTTTTTTTTGCATTTATCCCACTATTCATATTGATATAGTATGTTAAAGGTGATAGAATAAGTGCGTCGGATTTCAGACTGATGACGGAATATTATCGTCTGAACACGCAGGAGGAGACAGAGGAATTCATTCGCTTCGTGACAGACAGAGCATGAGACTTAAACTATAAAAGGAAATGACTGCTTCGCAGTCATTTCCATATATGAAGGAGGTTTTCAAAGTGTCAAAGAAAAAAACAAATTCAGAGATTACGATATTTCCACACAGGCCATCCATACCGGAACCGATTATGATGAGGAAACCGGCGCCGTCCGCCGCCCGCTGCACATGGCGAACAGCTACAAGCTGCCGGATGACCTTTCCCAGGTCAACTACTCCTCCACCGACCTTCTGATGTATTCCAGAAACGGCAGCGCCAACCAGCACTGGCTGGAGGAAAAAATCGCAGCCCTTTATCACGCCGACGACGCGATCGTACTGGCCAGCGGGGTCGGGGCGCTGCATGCCCTGTTCTGGACACTGTTAGAGACAGGAGACCGTGTACTGTATCCGAACGTCAGTTACATGGCGGTTTACCGGATGTTCCATGAGCTGTTCAACAAAAAGTTCGGTGTAGAAACTGTTATGGTAGACATGACAGACCTTGATGCGGTAAAGAAAGCAATTACACCCGGCACAAAACTGGTTCACATTGAAACACCCGACAATCCGACGGTAGGAGTGACAGACATCGCGGCGATCGCAGAAATCGCGCACGAAAACGGCGCTGTCCTGTCGGTGGATAACACCTTTGCCTCACCCCTGAACCAGCTGCCGCTGGAGCTGGGAGCCGACTTTGTAGTAGACGCACTCACAAAATTCATCAACGGCCACGGAGACGCGCAGGGAGGAGCGATCATATCCAACGATCTGGAAACCATGGATCGGATCCGCTACGAAGCGCAGGTCAATGTGGGCGCCGTAATCAGCCCGTTTAACGCGTGGCAGATTTTCCGCGGTTCCGTTACCTTCCCGCTGCGCATGGAACGGATCAACCATTCCGCCCAGACGATTGCCGAGTGGCTTACGCAGCGGAAAAATGTTACTTTCGTGTCCTACCCCGGACTCCCGAGCCATCCGGAACACGAGCTGGCCGCGCGGCAGATGAAAAACGGGTTCGGCGGCGTAATTTCCTTCGGCGTAAACGCGGACGACAAAACGGTCGAACGGTTTTGCGCGAAGCTGAAAGTCGTCACCTTCGCCGTCTCCCTCGGACATGACGAAAGCCTGATTTTCCCGCAGCCGAGCTACGATGAGCGAATCCATCTGTACCCGGAAAGGTTCCGGAACGGCTTTATCCGTTTCAGCGTCGGGCTCGAGTCTCCCGAAGACCTCATACAGGATCTGGATCAGACGTTTCAGGCTGTCGGGCTGTAAGGCAGCCGTCGCATTTTTTAAAATCTGACGCTCAATCTCATATTGGTCACCTATACCACTGCCTCGCAGATCACTTTACCATTCATCTCAATCGTTTTTATTCCCGTCATTTTTTCTTTGTTTTTATTAAAGCAAAAACTGATCAGCCACCCCTTAGGCAGATTATATTGCTCAAGATATCCGCAAAGCTGCTCCCGCCCGGTTTCCTCATAAGACTCTCCATGCCATATTTTTGCTTCAACAATATATTGATTCGCATGATAATCAATAATGATATCTGTACGTGTGCTGTCCGCTGTTTCCGACTCCTGATAATAATTTCCGTCCCCATTAATTATAGGCTTTAAATAACTCAGAAATATTAATCGAGCATCATTTTCCAGAAAATCTTTGGAACGCTTTCCGTAAATTTCCTTATAATGAATAGCAAACCGTTCCACAATCCGATCCATATTCAGTGCTTCAGCTGTTTTTAACTGAAAGCGTTCTATTCCTGCCAGGCGGAAGATTTTTGACTGTGACTGCTCCTGTATCAGCTTATTACAGATTCTGGTCTCAAAAATACGATTAGAAATTACAACTTTTCCATCAGCCTCCCGAAACCATCCGAACGAAACACCCAGTTGAATCATCGCATCATCTATCGTAAACGGAATCATCTCCCTGTTGATCGCAATCCGATAAACCAGCTTTTTCAAATCTGCATTTTCATCCAGCTTCTTAACCAGATCCTCTGAAAGAGGATTCTCTTCTTCCAAAAGAACCTTCACCGCCCGGCGAAGTCCGCGCGGAGTCCAAACTGCCTCTTTTGTGCCAAATTCATCTTCATAACAGATCTCCGTGTCAAGAATCTCACATATTCGCGATACAAGATACGGATAGCCCGATGTATAATCATATATCTGCCCGCCGAACCATTCCGTATCAAAAGACAATCCGTAATCCTGCTTGTATTCCAGAAGCATACCCGCAATTTCCTGTGCCGAAAAGCTCATATCAATTTTAAAATTTGCCGCTATGTTCCACGGACTGTTAAAGCGATGCTCCCCCCCATCCCGAATTTTTATTTTCAGATTTTTCACATCGTACACTCCGGCCAGAATTACGCTTTTGAACGTACTGTCCATACCCGCAGATCGCCTGATATATTTGTCCCGGAGCAAACCGAGGAAAAGCATGATTAACTTATTATCCGTAGCTTTATCAATCTCATCTATCATCAAAACAATCTCTCGCGGACTGTTTTGACACAACTCCGTTATCCGTTCATCCAGATCAAGGAATGCTCTTTCCTTATCAAGCGGGCGCGTCCATCGCCGACGTAATTCCTCCGGAAAATCAATCAGTTCCATTTGCTTCGCAGTCAGCTTCACGAACCCGTCTGCTAAATAATAATCCGACTTAAAAAGCGCCTCCGCCCATTCAAAACTGATTGAAAGTACATAATATTCATCTCTTAACCGCTCTCTGATCGCTGACATCATTGTGGATTTTCCATACTGCCTCGCTCGGTTAATCGTAAAATATTTATCTTTTTCGATAAACTGGGAGAT
>JAJQCB010000255.1:0-12230 GCA_021203005.1 Clostridiales bacterium
CTGTCGCCCGAGTGGACGCCGGTCCGCTCGATGTGCTCCATGATACCCGGAATCAGGATATCCGTGCCGTCGCAGACAGCGTCGACCTCGATTTCCTTGCCCATCAGGTATTTGTCGATCAGAATCGGGTGATCCTGTGCGATCTGGTTGATCGTATCGATAAACTCCACAATCTCATCGTCATTAAATGCAATATGCATGCCCTGTCCGCCGAGGACATAGGACGGACGCACCAGCACCGGGTAACCCAGGCGGTTCGCCACCTCTTTCGCCTCCTGCGCGGTGAACACTGTGCCGCCGGCAGCTCTGGGAATGTGGGTTTTCTGCAAAATCTGATCAAACAGCTCACGGTCCTCCGCCGCATCCACATCCTCCGCTTTTGTGCCGAGAATCGGGACGCCCATCTTCATCAGATGCTCGGTGAGCTTGATCGCGGTCTGTCCGCCGAACTGCACCACCGCGCCGTCCGGCTTCTCCACACGGACGACATTCTCCACATCCTCCGGCGTCAGCGGCTCAAAGTACAGCTTGTCCGCGATATCGAAGTCAGTGGAAACTGTCTCCGGGTTATTATTAATGATAATCGTCTCATATCCCGCCTTGGCAAAGGACCAGGTGCAGTGTACGGAACAGAAGTCAAACTCAATCCCCTGGCCGATACGGATGGGTCCGGAGCCGAGGACCAGAATCTTCTTCCGGTCTGTCGTACCGTCCGCCTCGTTCTCACCGTCGAAGCAGGAATAATAGTACGGCGTGGCCGCCGCAAACTCCGTGGCGCAGGTATCCACCATCTTAAAGGAAGCGGTGATGCCGTTCTCGTAACGCATATTTTTGATGTAAGCCTCGCTCTTGCCGGTAAGGTGTGAGATCACGTTGTCCGGGAACTCAATCCGCTTGGCTTCTTTTAACAGTTCCACGGTCAGCGGTTCGCTGATTAGGCGGCGCTCCATCTCCACCAGAATGGCAATCTTGTCGATGAACCACCGGTCAATCTTTGTCAGGTCATAGATCGTATCGTAGGACATCCCGCGGTGGCAGGCCTCCGCGATGACCCAGATGCGGCGGTCATCCACCACTTTCAGCTTCTCCACCAGTTCATCGTAGGAGAGGCCGCGGTACTCCTGGGTAAACAGGCTGTCCACATGCTGCTCCAGCGAGCGGATAGCTTTCATCAGCGCGCCTTCAAAATTCGTGCAGATGCTCATGACCTCGCCGGTCGCCTTCATCTGTGTGGTCAGTGTCCGCTTTGCCGTGATAAACTTATCAAACGGGAGGCGCGGAATCTTTACCACGCAGTAATCCAGCATCGGCTCAAAGCTGGCGTAGGTCTTCTGCGTCACCGCGTTTTTAATCTCATCTAAGGTATAGCCGATGGCAATCTTCGCCGCCACCTTCGCGATGGGGTAGCCCGTCGCCTTGGAAGCCAGCGCCGAGGAACGGCTCACACGGGGATTAACCTCGATGACACAATACTCAAAGGTATCCGGATGCAGGGCGTACTGGACGTTGCAGCCGCCGGTGATCCCCAGTTCTGTGATGATATTTAACGCCGAGGAACGGAGCATCTGGTATTCCTTGTCACCCAACGTCTGGGACGGCGCCACGACAATGGAGTCGCCCGTGTGCACGCCCACCGGGTCAATATTTTCCATATTGCAAACGGTGATACAGTTGCCTGCGGCATCCCGCATCACTTCGTACTCAATCTCTTTCCAGCCGGCAATGCAGCGCTCCACCAGCACCTCACCGACACGGCTTAATCGCAGACCGTTCGTCAGAATCTCAATCAGTTCTGTCTCATTGTGTGCAATGCCGCCGCCGCTGCCGCCCAGAGTGAATGCCGGGCGCAGAACCACCGGGTAACCGATGGTGTTGGTGAAACGGATGCCCTCCTCCACGGTGTGCACCACCTCGGAAGCCGCGCAGGGCTCCCCGATTTTTTCCATTGTATCCTTGAAAGCCTGCCGGTCCTCCGCGCGGAAAATTGTCTCCGCCGTGGCTCCGATCAGCCGTATGCCGTTCTCTTTTAAAAATCCCGACTCTTCCAGTTCCATGCCTAGATTTAAACCTGCCTGGCCGCCCAGCGTGGGCAGCACCGCGTCCGGCTTCTCGATGAGCAGAATTTTTTTCAGCACATCCACAGTCAGCGGCTCGATATAGACCTGGTCCGCGATCTGCTTATCCGTCATGATGGTGGCCGGGTTCGAGTTCACCAGGCATACCTCCACGCCCTCTTCCTTTAAGGCACGGCAGGCCTGGGTTCCCGCATAGTCAAACTCCGCCGCCTGTCCGATGACGATAGGGCCGGAACCGATGACCATTACTTTTTTAATCTCAGGATTTTTAGGCATTGCGCTTCCCTCCCATCATCTCAATAAACTCATCAAAAAGGTAGCCGGAATCTAACGGTCCCGGGCAAGCTTCCGGATGAAACTGTACCGTGTAAATATTCTTGCCGGTGTAGCGAAGCCCTTCGTTCGTGCCGTCGTTGACATTGACAAAGGCAGGTACCGCCACTTTTCGGTCCAGATGCTCCGTGTCCACTACATAACCATGATTCTGCGAAGAGATATACACCCGGCCGGTCGACAGATCCTTCACCGGATGGTTGCCGCCGCGGTGTCCGTATTTCAGCTTGTGGGTGTCCGCCCCCGTAGCGAGAGCCATCAGCTGATGTCCCAGACAGATCGCAAAGATCGGCACATCTGATTCATAGAGTTTGCGCACCTCATCGATGATCGTATCGCACTCTTTCGGGTCGCCGGGGCCGTTCGAGAGCATGATGCCGTCCGGCTTTGCCGCCAGAATCTCCGCCGCCGGCGTGCGCGCCGGGTAAACGGTAACTTCGCATCCCCGCTGATTCAGGGAACGCGCGATGTTGCGCTTCGCACCCACGTCCAGCAATGCCACTTTATAGCCGTCGCCGGGAAGTGTGTATTTTTCCTTACAGGTGACTTTATCCACCACTTTTCCGGTGGTGTATGCCTTTAACTTCGGGAGAATCTCACTCAGATCATCGTATTCGGTGGTCGTGATCATCCCGTTCATGGTTCCCTTCTCACGGAGAATCTTCGTCAGCGCACGGGTGTCAATGCCCGCGATGCCGGGGATATCATACTTTTTCAGGAAGTCCTGGATCGTACCCTCGCAGCGGAAATTGCTGGGCATCCGCGACAATTCCCTCACTATATAGCCGTCCGGCCAGGGACGGTCGGACTCCATATCCGGCGTGATACCGTAATTCCCGATCAGCGGATAGGTCATCACCACGGCCTGCCCTGCATAGGACGGGTCGGTCAGAACCTCCAGATAACCGGTCATGGAAGTGTTAAATACGATCTCACTGACGACTTCCCGCTCAGAACCGATACTGGTGCCGGTAAACACGGTACCGTCTTCCAAAATCAGAAACGCTCTCATTCGTTATCCCCTTTCCTTTTTTCAAAATATGCGGCAAGGATAATTCTCTCCTCGCCGCCTATGGTTTCCTTTATTACTCAATTTTTGTCTTGCCGCCCATATAAGGCTGCAGCGCCTTCGGGATATTCACCGTCCCGTCCGTATTCAGGTTATTCTCCAAAAACGCGATCAGCATCCGCGGCGGCGCCACCACGGTGTTGTTTAATGTGTGAGCAAAATACTTGCTGCCGTCCTCACCCTTCACACGGATCCGCAGTCTTCTCGCCTGCGCGTCGCCCAGGTTGGAACAGCTTCCCACCTCAAAATACTTCTGCTGGCGCGGAGACCATGCCTCCACGTCGATTGATTTCACCTTCAGATCGGCCAGATCGCCGGAACAGCACTCCAGCGTCCGCACCGGGATATCCATGCTGCGGAACAGTTCCACCGTGTACTGCCAGAGCTTCTCAAACCACCTGGGGGACTCCTCCGGCTTGCAGACCACGATCATCTCCTGCTTCTCAAACTGGTGGATACGGTATACGCCGCGCTCCTCAATGCCGTGGGCGCCTTTCTCCTTGCGGAAACAGGGGGAATAGCTGGTCATCGTCTTCGGCAGCTCCTCCTCCGGAATCATCTCATCGATAAACCGCCCAATCATCGAGTGCTCGGAAGTCCCGATCAGATAGAGATCCTCACCCTCGATCTTGTACATCATGGCGTCCATCTCGTCAAAGCTCATCACGCCGGTCACCACATTGCTGCGGATCATAAAAGGAGGGATACAGTAGGTAAATCCCTTGTCAATCATAAAATCCCGCGCATAGGCGGTCACCGCGGAGTGCAGCCGCGCGATATCGCCCTGGAGATAATAAAATCCGTTGCCCGCCACTTTCCGGGCCGCGTCCAGGTCGATGCCGTTGAACTTTTCCATGATCTCGGTGTGATACGGAATCTCAAAATCCGGCGTCACCGGCTCCCCGAACCGTTCCACCTCCACGTTCTCACTGTCGTCCTTTCCGATAGGAACAGAGGGGTCAATGATATTCGGTATCGTCATCATAATCTTTTTGACTTTTTCCTGAAGATCAGCCTCCTGCTCCTCCAGTTCCTTCAGGTGCTCGGCATCCCGGGCCACCTGCTCTTTTAAGGCCATAGCCTCTTCCTTTTTCCCCTGTTTCATCAGGGCTCCGATCTCCTTTGAGATCTTATTGCGGTTCGAGCGGAGAGTGTCCGCCTCCTGCTGCGTCGCGCGCGCCTGCGCGTCCAGGTCGATCACCTCGTCCACCAGCGGCAGCTTGCGGTCCTGAAATTTATTTCTGATATTCTGCTTTACAACTTCCGGGTTCTCCCTCAAAAATCTAATGTCAATCATACCATTACCATATGTCAGAAAAAATGACAGACATATTTTCCTTTCTCAAAAGATTCGACAACTCCCTATCCTTACCGATTATACACGGATAGCGGGGAGGATTCAAGAAGTTTTATACAAAAATTATCCCCGCGAAAAAATGCCCCGCAAACCAGTCAGCACTGATTTGCGGGGTATCTCACACGCTATACTTTAAAACCCGAAATATTCATCTATCCCGTTGGCGATTCCATCCACAATCTGATACTGGTACTCATCCGTCGCCATCTTCTGATCCTCCGCCGCATTGGTCATATAACCCATTTCTATGATGGTCACCGGCACGGAAGCCCAGTTGATTCCGGACATCGTGTCCGTCTCCCAGACATACTCTTTCTTTGCACCGGTCGCGGCTACCATGTTATCCAGGATCGCTGTCGCCAGCGCTTTGCTCTCACTGTAGAGTGAGGCGTTGTAGGGATTGGAGGATGTCTGGCATATCGTCATCATACCATTCGCGCTGCTGTCCGTGGATCCGTTGGCGTGAATGCGGACAAAAGCGTCCGCCCCGGCATCATTGGTAATGGCCGCCCGTTCGCTGTTGGAAATATCCACATCATTGGAGGTCCGGACCATAATCACCTGATATCCCCTGGCTTCCAGCTCCGCCTGCAGCTTTAAGGAAACCTGGAGATTCAATTCATATTCCGCCAGCCCTGTGCTGACGCCGCTGGTGCCGCCGGAAACCTTGGCTTTTGTCTCGGAAGCTCCCGGTCCCACCGGCTCCTGCTCGCTGTTGCCATACCTCTGATGGCCGGCATCTATGACCACTAATTTTCCATTATCCGCGCCGGACTGGTCAGAATCGCTCTCAGCATCATCGGCAGAATCCTCTTCCTCTGAAGCTTCCGCAATCTCCCCGGCAATCTCATCGCCTTCGTCTTCGGACTCCTCCACATAACTGTCCATCTGCATCTTCACTGTCAGAATCCGCGTCACAGATTCATCAATCCGCTCTTCAGAGATTTCACCGGATTCTACGGCATCCAGCAGTCCCTCGTATGCACTCTGGAAATTCTCCGGCATTAACAGCATATCCACCCCTGCCTCAACAGCCTTGATGGCAGCCTGGGCAGAGGAATACGTATTACTGATGGCTCCCATATTCAGCGCATCCGTGATTACAATTCCGTCATATCCCATCTCTTCACGCAGCAAATCCGTCACAATCTCAGAAGACAAAGAGCATGGAATATCGTCGCCGGTCACCTCAGGCAGGGAGAAATGTCCCACCATGATAAAGGAAATGCCTGCTTCAATCGCATCGGCGAACGGAATCAACTCTGACTCGTAAAGCTCTTCCAGCGTCCGATACGCGGCAACGGAACCCTCATGGGTATCCCCGCCGGTAGCTCCGTGCCCGGGAAAATGCTTGATGCAGGCGAGGACATTCTCCTCCTCCAGGCCCGCAACTTCCTTCTCCACCATCTGACTGACCAGTTCCGCGTCGGACCCGAAGCTCCGCACTTTTACAACCTCATTTTCACTGTTTGTCAAAACATCCGCAACCGGGGCAAAATCCAGGTTAAAACCAAGTTCGCTTAAATAAGAGCCGATGGTACTGCCGGCCTCATACGCCGCCTCCGTGTCCCCGGATGCCCCGATGTCGCTCATATTTCCCACATCGGTCACGCCAAACGCACTGTTGGAGGCTACCCGCGCCACGGTGCCTCCCTCCTCATCCACCGAAAGGAAGATAGGAAGTCCTACCGCCTCCTGGCTGTATGCCATGGTATTCTCCAGCATCTGTGCCGTCTGATCCGGATCCTGCAGATTGTCCGCCATGTAGACGATTCCGCCCACCGGATACTCCTCAATCGCAGCCTGGGTTGTACTTCCAGCCTGAACCGCTGTATCCACACCGGTCAGAGCCTCCGGCGTGACAACAAACATCTGCGCCACTTTTTCCTCCAGCGTCAGTTCCTCCAGCTTTGCCGCCACTTTTTCCTCCAGCGTCAGTTCCTCTGTATCGCTTTCCTCCGTTTCGGTTTCTTCCTGCTCCTCAGAAGCATCCACTTCTTCTGTCTCGTCCGCTGCGCTCTCTTCCACAGCGTCTGTGTTATCCTCCACGGTATCGGTATTCCCGCAAGCGGTCAGAAGCCCGGCCAGGAGGCAGAGCGTCAACCCCAGACTGATTACTTTCCTGCATTTATATTTCATATTCATTTCCCGCTTTTATATTTTCCTGTTACTCGATTTCTACTATATATCCCACACAGCCGGTCAGATAACTCGGATAATTTCCTACCAGATCCATAGAAGAATCATTCAGGTACCATGTGCCGCCCACGCAGAACAGGTTCATGGCATCCTCCGTGATATCGCCGTCCGCATAACTCGGCTCTCCGTCATACCAGGCGTCCTGACACCAGGAAGAGCTGCTGTTTAAGCTGTCTCCGATAAACACATTGTCGGTTCCCACCCAGTAATAATCGCTGCCATCACTGTCCCTGCGGCCGCCGAGATAAAAATGGTATTTGGAATAATCTCCAGCATTGAGCTGCGTCAGAATTGTGTCATACTCCTCCTGTGAGTTAATGCGGACCAGATAACCTCCCAGCTCCTGCGCCTCCTGCATGGCTTCCTCCCAGGTGCAGTCCTCAACGATAATCCTGTAACTGTGGATCGCTGTATCTTCCGTCAGTTCCGGTCCCTCAAAATCTTCCAGAGCCATCGTCACATCCTGGTCTGCGACCTCGATATATCCACCGACAGTGACCTCTTCGCCCAGGTAGTCAGCGACATCCCAATTGCCAATCTCGCTTAAAACAATCTGACTGACATCGTTTCTTATGACCTTTTCGCCCTCATTATCATAAGCGTAGATATTACAGGTGTCGCTCAACGTCACCTCATAATAGTCTCCGGCATCCGCCAGCACACCGGTAAACTCCGCATAACTGTCGGACACGGCGTCAACATCGATATCGGATAAA
Organism: Clostridiales bacterium; assembly: GCA_021203005.1. Classification (GTDB taxonomy): domain Bacteria; phylum Bacillota; class Clostridia; order Lachnospirales; family Lachnospiraceae; genus Eubacterium_I. Next base: position 7,750 of record JAJQCB010000255.1, read on the forward strand.
TCCAATTCTTCCTCTTCATCTGCGGATTCGCCTTCCTCTGCGTCTGCTTCCTCCTCCGCAGAGAGATCCTCATCTTCGTCGCGGTCTCTGTCATCGCGGTCATCCTCATCTTCATCCTCCTGCCCGGTCTCCGTCCGGCTCCCGGGCAAAATGGAATCCAGCAGATCCGTCTTTAACAAAACGATCCCGCCAACCACAAGTGCTGCCGCTATGATAATGATAACAATGAGAAGCAGCGGCTTTTTAGATCCGCCTTCCTCCGAATGAGCCGTTTTTTTCTGCTTTCCCGTCGGCTTTCCAGGCTTCTTCGGCGCCATCGTCCCGGTGTTCTTTCCCGTCCCCGTGTTTTTTGAACCGGTAGAATTCGATATTTTACTCTGTGGTTTTCCGCAGTAAGGGCAGAACTTTTGCCCTTCTTTTATCTGCTTTCCGCAAAAAATACAGTATTTCATACTCCCGTCTCCTCTTTTTTGTATCTATCACTCCGCATGAAAAAATCCTCTGTTTTCAGATTTTCCCACACTATTTTTCAGTATATCAATGCCTTCCGCCAATGTCAACGAAAACGCCGGGCTCTGCCAATCCAATGAAAGACAACAAACCGCTCCTGTTCCGTTGTCGGCGGCCGTGATCACACAGATATTACAGGTACAGCAAAACCATCGGCGAAAGGTAACGCAGATACTCTGCCGCCGGCACATACTGAGCCGCATCCCAGAAGATGGGATAGAGCGCCAGATGCGCGATAACCAGAATTACCACACAGGATACCGCCGCCGTCTCACTCCGGAGGAAAAATGCCAGCACCATACTCCAGGCTGCCGCCGCCAGCCCCATCAGCACAAAGACGGCAATCTCCCGCAGAACTCCCCGCTGCACCTGAAGTGCAAAAATCAGGATGAGTCCGGCCGCAATGACCGGCGCAGCAGCCGCCAGTCCGTTCAGATACTGGAAGATCATCCGGTCTCTCCGGCCAAGAAAGCGCCGCAGCCCTCTGTTTTTCCCCTCAAAGCAGCTCCCCGCGGCGAGGAATGTGACCAGGATAATCACGAGACCTGCGATTCCCTGAATCGGATAAGTACTCTCCTCCTCCGCTCCCCCTGCTTCACCATCTGCCGCAGACTCCACATAAACCTCCTCTATATGAAAGAGGGAACTGTCATCCAGATATTCCGCAGCAGCCGCGATTATCTCTTCTGTCCGTTCTTCGTCCTCCTCCGCAAAAATTTCCGCGGAGACATCCGTCAGTATCTCATCACTGTATACCTGGAAAAAAGCGGCAAAAAACGTCTCTTTCGCCACTTCCCCCTTGGCGGCATACGGCGTACACAGATAAGTAACAGTCTCATCCAGATTTCCTTTCGTCACCTGTTCCTCAAAATCGTCGGAAAAGATAAAGCCGCACTCAACTGCGCCGGATGTCACATCCTCATACAGCGTCCCGGTGTCAGAATATATTTCAAACATAAAAACGCTGTCCATCTCCTGCATGACAGCGACCACTTCCTCCGCATAGTCATCCGCCACACCGCCGATTCCAACCACTGTATTGTCCGCGTCCGGTATCCGGATTCCCCGGAAAAGCAGAATCAGCAGCACCAGCACAGCCAGTATCTGCCAGGTGATTTTCTTTTTTAAATTCGCCTTCAGCAGAAGGCGGTACCAGGTCAGCCATTTTTCCACAGAGCAACCCCTCCCGCCAGCACAGAGATGCCGGTCCACGCCGATATCCGGATATAATCCGCCGCCACCGCCTCCGCAAACAGCGCGTCCAGACTGAATGTCTGCCAGAACGTCAGCGGCAGCACACTGCCCGCTGTCTGTGCAGCCGACGGCAGATAGCTGGACGGGATCACCAGACCGGAGCAGAGAATCATCAATGCCAGCACAGCCAGCAAGATAATGACATTCGAGCTGTTCTGTCCGGAAAGGCCGTAAACCAGATGAAAAAAGCACGCGATAGCTCCGCAGAGAATCAGCAGCTTCCAGATCACAGAGCTGTCCCAGTAAAGGAACGCCGCATCCAGATAAGCGGTTGCACAGCATCCGCCCGCATACCAGATCACCGCGGCAATCCAGAGGGGAATCGTCATCACTGCGATTTTTACAGCTGTCAGCTTCCAGCATCCCAGCCCATAGATGCGCAGCTTCTGTTCCACCACCTTTGCCTGTCTGCGGTAAAGCGTGCCAAAGCTGATTCCCATCAGAAGAAGAAAAATCAGCATTCCGGATGTAAAATAGTACTGATAGTAATTGACATCCCCGATAGGAAGGCAAATTGTCTGTTCATACAAAACACCCCGTCCCAAAGCGGTCAGAATGTATTCAGTAGCGACCAGATCACCCACCTTGCCGTATTTAATAGCCAGATCGGCATCTTTCGCAACGCCAAGCACAGCGTACACTCCGGCCTCAGCCGTCTGTAAAAAAGAAACGCCGTCCCCCAGAAGCTCACGGAAAATTTCCACATTCAGTTCACCGTCCTCCGGAAGATAGAGAGTGGCGGGCGTGTTTTTCCCGCTGTCCACATCATCATAAAAAGAATCCGGGAACACGATCACCGCCTGCAGGCTGCCATCCTCCAGCTGTTCAAGCGCTTCCTCCTCGTCCAGATACTGAAAGCGACAGATGCTGCGCACGCTCCCCATGGAGGAAATATACTGCGTAACCAGGCTGGTCTCCGTCTCATCCTCCGGCGAGATTACAATCCCCACATCCACCAGAGTCAGGATCTGCGCATTCTGCATCACCTGACTCATGATAAGGACCATACATACAATGGCGCCGAGGAAAATCAGCAGAAATTTCAGCGATTTCCGCAGCGCCCGCATGCTCTTTTTAAATTCCAGCAAAAAATATCTCAGGAAAAATCTCATGACCGTTTAATAAAACAAATCTTCCAGTGTGTCTCCATATTTCTCAGCAAGATCATAAAAATCATCTTCAGAGGCATTTCCGATGTCAAACCGATCGCCGGACAGCTTCTCGATCGAAGCGCCCTGGGATACAGCCACCGACAGACCAAGATCAATATTGCCATAGTAATAATTGTCAATGTCAAAACTGTCTACCGTCACCGTCACTCCCTTGGAGGAAGACTGGATATTGCCGCTGATGGTCATGGATTCATCATCCACATAGATATCCAGATCATAATTGCCGTCTTTCGTATCATAGATCAGGCTTCCGAGCTTCGTCATATCGCCGTCGCCATACATGTCAATCATTTCCAGCGTATATTCTTCTTCGGAGCCGCTCTTTTCCGTGGTGAGTTCCATAACAGTATCGCCGTCATAGGTCAGCTCGATATCATCCAGTCTTGTGTCGCCGCCGTGGAAAATGATTTCCATTTCCTCATGATCTACCTCAATCAGAATAGCAGCCAGCTGATTCTTATAGATGTAGAAAGTCAGATCTACATCGGAAAGATAGCCGATCGCGTCATCCACCTGATCATAAAGTTCGCTCATGGTATAATCTGCATCTGCAAGCTCCATGATACCATCCAGATCTTCTCCGTAATACTCGTCAAAGATATCCGTCAGACCATTCCAAAGATCAGAAACCACATCTTCATCCACGGTTGTCGTGTACCCCTTACACTTGCAATCCGACCCGTCTACCTCATAATAGGCTTCAGAAGCCGATTCAAACTCCAGGCTTTTTCCTGTATCCTTCAGGACGGATTTCATCTCCTTCGCCATTGCCTTTATGGTATCTTTCTGGCTGTCGCTGGACGCGATTGTCGCAATGATTTCATCGACGACCTCAATATCGATTCCCGCATCATCCAGCGCATCCACAAGGAAACCGTCTTTCTCCTCAACGTAATTGTAGAAGAAGACATCGTCACTTAAGAACGGGAACTGTGCTGTCACTTCCTCGGAGTCGATTCCCACAACAAAATCAAAATTGGCATATCCGGCAACACTGACATCACCGCTGACCTGCTTTTCGTCAGACTTATTTGCATAGACGACGGACGCTTCCACACTCTCGCCCTCAATACCTGCATCCACGTTTACAGTAACCGTGTACGAATCCTCCCCCAGAACAGAGAAAGATTTCAAATCCTCCACAATAGCCGGCGCTTCACTGAATGTCTTGGCAGCAGCTACCGCCACCTTGCCGGCTTTGCCGGACAGACCGCTGCCTTTCGCCACACCGACGCCGGCCACCACAACCACCGCGGCGACGGGAATCGCGATCATCCACTTTTTAAAGACAAATTTTCTTCCGCCGCCCACATTACCATTCAGCGGCTCACCCGTGTCCGGATCAAACATCGGGATATCCTCATCCGTAATCATCTCACCCGTCATCGGATCAAATCTGCGGTTGCCCGTTCCGCCTGCATTCCGGCCCAGCGGTTCTCCCGTCTCCGGGTCAAACATCGGGATATCCTCATTCATAATCTTCTCACCCGTCATCGGGTCGAATTTCTGTCCGGATCCGCCTGCATTCTGATTGATCGGCTCGCC
>JAJQCB010000255.1:12330-20624 GCA_021203005.1 Clostridiales bacterium
CTGTCCGGATCCGCCTGCATTCTGATTGATCGGCTCGCCCGTCATCGGGTCGAATCTCTGTTCCGGCTCCTCCGGGATCGGTTCTCCTGTCATTGGATCAAATCTCATAACTACCATCCTCCTGCTTTTTCCATGTATAATTTGTGTCATTCCGGCTCCCGGATATACCGACGGATCTCATCCATGCGGTTTCCATTGTCCTCAAGCGGAAACATCTTCCCATCCGCGATTACCAGGCACTGGTCAGCCGCGAGTATCTCCTGTGTATCATGGCTTGTCATCACCACAATACCGCCCATCTTCTGATATTCTTTCAGAAAATCCATGATAATCTCCCGGTAATAGATATCCAGGGCGCTGGTCGGTTCGTCGAGCAGCAGCACCGGCGGCCATTCCAGAAGCGCACAGGCAATTGCCAGGCGCCGTTTCATACCGCCGGACAACTTTTCCACCGGCATCTTCATAATCTCATCCAGATGAAACTTCGCCATGACCGATGCCGGATCTGCCCGTTTTCCCGCACCCCAGAGGCGAAGATTATCCCGGACGGACAGTTCCTCCAGCAGTGGATTCTCCTGTGGAACGTAGCCGCAATACTTCCGGAAAACGCTGTTTTTACCGACGGCATCTTTTCCGAAATAGCTGACCCGGCCGCTGTCCGGTTTCAGCACTCCCGCCATGATCTGGAGCAGCGTTGATTTCCCGCAGCCGTTTTTGCCGACGATCACAATATTCTGCCCGCTTTCTGCCTTGAAGCTGACATGCTGCAGCACTTTTTTCTTTTTATACCTCTTTGAAATATCCGATACAACTATCATTTACTGATTATAACCCATTTTCTCCTCGTACTCAGCGATAAACTGTGTATTCTCATACTCATAATCATTCAGATAACCCGTGACATTCTTATCAAAATCCGTCCCCTCAATGGTACCGTTGTACCAGCTCTTAGAATCAAAATATGCCTGCAGCTCATCATCCTTGAACTTTCTTCCGTGGCGCGCATAAATCTCGTTCCGCGCGATCCGGATTTCCTCTTCCGAAAGATCCTCCAGATCCTCCTCCGTCAGATACCTGGTATCGCTGTCCGGTATGATGTAATCATCGTTCTCTTCCTCGATCTCACAGGTCACCTCGATCTCATCGGAGAGATTTTCACAGGACACCGTGATTGTGGCTGTGCCGGAGGCAACTGCTGTCACATAACCGCTGTCATCCACCGTCGCTACCGTCTCATCCGAAGATTCCCACACAAGTTCAGCGTCCTCTTCAAGATTCGTATCGACAGAAATCTTTTTCATCTCCCCCGCCGCTGTGAGTGTCACAGACGATGCGGTAATCTCCAGCTCATAATCGCTCTTGCTTTCCTCGGCATCTTCCTCAGATTCCTCCTCTGCCGAAAGCTCATCGTCCGCCGAACTGCGGTCATCCTCGTCCTCTTCTTCCTCTGTCTCTTCCTCTTCTTTGTCGTCCTCGTCCTCCTCGACTTCCTCTGTTCTGCTTCCGGGCAGAATAGAATCCAGCAGGCCGGTCTTTATCACAACGAATCCGCCCACCGCGAGCGCCGCAACAATGATAATCACAATAATCAAAATCAGAGGCTTTTTCGAGCCGTGATCATCCGGATCTTTAAAATCATCCTGCTTCTTCTTCGGCTGACCGGGCTTCTTCGCCTGGCCCGTTTTCTTTGGCACGGTTGTGCCGGTATTCTTTTTCTTTGCCGGATCCGACTGCCCGCCGGTCGATGTCCCTTTTGCCTGGGCCTTGCCGCAGTAGGGGCAGAACTTCTACCCCTCCTGAATCTGTTTCCCGCAATAAATACAATATTTCATATCCCTTTCCCTCTTTTCCATTAATCCCGCAACTTATATATGATTCAATGATTAATATGTAGTAGACGCCGTAACGTTCACATAATTCCGGCTCCACACATAATCCACATCCCGATCAATTCTCGTGCTTTCCTTGCCGTTATACACATAGAGATCGCCGTCCGATATGTAAAGCAGCGTGGATTTATCCAATCTGATAAACTGTGTGATCTTATCATCCTCAGACCAGATTTTTTCTCCATCCTCGGAGAACAGCGTATACTCATAGCCTCTGGAATCGCTGTAATCAGTATATGCCAGGAAATTTCCGTCCTCATACACCCTGAATCCGGACGCCACAACATCTTCGGCCATGCAGGTCGCTTTTCCGCCGCTGTAGGAATACAGGTCAGCATAGTACATGCCGTCGCTTCCTTCATCTTCATCACCGTAATAGTATACGACATCGCTCGTCACAAGCGCAATCGCTGCATCGGTCGCAATCTCCTCCATACTGTCATAAGAAGAACCGGACGCGGAGGATATGTATAATCCGCCCTCGCCGTCGTTGACAAACAGATCCGAGCCCTGCAGATACAGAGACACCCCGTAGGTATCCTCTTTCAGATCCAGCAGCTCCTCCGACAGGCTTTCCGACACCTGATATGCTTTCGTCTCTCCGTTCGCGATCAGATAATTCTGCGCCGCATTATCGACATAGAACAGATCCGTGACCTCGCTGACGGAATAAATCTCACTGAGTTCCGGCAGGTCCGTAATCATATCTGCGGTATTGTAGATCACGCCGCCGGTACAGGATTCCGCATCCAGCACATTCTCACTGATCACCGTTGTCTTACCGTCAGAATAATAGCAGAGGCTGCTGACGGCAAAAGCATTGTCCTCATCCTGCAGCTCCTCGCGCAGCGAAATACGCACCGACGCCGCATCATAGGCATCTAAATCTTCATAATACTTTTCGTAATCATAAGTGGTATATGAACTCTGAGTCCGATAAAAACAAAACTCCAGCCACTCATTCTTATCACCGTCGCCGACTGCTTTCGCCAGAGTAACCAGATCCGCTTTGACGTCGTCTGTCACCACCAGATATCCGTCACTATTCTGCTGATCAGCGTATTTTTCGCAAAACCACTGATAATTGTCCGCATAGGTTCCGCCTTTTTCCACCTCATACTCCATGGAACTGGAACTCATGAAATACGTATGGGCGGTACAGGAAGTATAGATTTCATCATAGTCAGAAATATCCGATTTGCTGTTTAACTTGTTATAATTGTAACTCTGGATCTCATAATCCTCTATATCCGGCTCTTTCAAATCCGCATCAGAGGCCGCGGCGTCATCTGTCACATAATCATAGAGGTTCAGCGTCTCGCCGCCCGCAACCGTATAATAGACTCCATCGGAGGCAGATGTCACCACCGAAGCTCCCTCGCCGAGCTTTTCCGCTTCCGTATCAAATCCGACGACATAAAGACTGTATGTATACTCGCCGCTGCCGTCATTTTCGTTTTCCTCTTCGTCCTCCTCTTCGTCTTCATCCTGGCCGCCATCTTCGTACATCGTATACAAAATATGATCCGGATCACTCATGCTGTAGACAGACGCACAGTCAGAAGCCAGCTCTATCTCGTTATCGAGATCCTTTATCTTAACCCCGTAAAGATCATAACCATCCTCGGAGGACCCTGTCTTGTAAACAACACGCCCGTCTTCATCCGCATAATATGATACCACATCCCTCGCGACTTTCTCAGACTCCTTGCCGTCATAATAGTACAGCGTATCGTCGTCGTCCCTGTAGAAAAGCGATCCATCCTCCAGCAAAGTGAATCCCAGATTGACATCAGAGGCAATCTTCTCGATATATTTGTCATTTTTGCCGGAATCCTCTTTCAGCTTTCCGTACTGCGCCCGGCAGAGCGTGCCGGTACCGGAATCACTGTCGTATTTCGTGTAAAAATAGACATACTTCCCATCGGAGCTGAACTGCACCATGGACCCGCTCACATCGTAATCCTCGATCCGGCTGGATTCTATCTCCAGCGTATTCCCTTTGTTCAGGTTTGTGATCAGACTATAGGTCTCATCTGCGTGGTAAACATAAGCGTCGCCTCCGCCACCGCCGATGGATCCCAATATTCCTCCCTTTACGACCAGGATAACCGCCACTACGACCACCGCAGCCGCAATTCCGATCCCAATATATTTCTTTTTTGTGCTCTTTCCTGTAACGCTGTCATCAGAGTCGGTATAACCGCCTTCATCCACCGCCGCATCCGGGGTTTCGGTTTCTATAGAGTCGGACATATCCGCATATTCACTCAGATCACATCCGCACCCGGGGCAGAATTTACTGCCCTCCGTATAATTTGTACCGCAATTTGGACAAAACATAACTCTGTTCTCCCTTCTCATTTATCTGCACTCATCCGGAAAGGTTCGGCATGTCCGGCCCTGATTCCGGATCGCTGCATTCACTTTAGTATAGCAAAGTAAACTATCTGTGTCAACGAACACGCGTACCGCAATTGGAGCAGAAAACCTCGTCCGCTTCCAGCTGAGAGCCGCAGTTTGTGCAGAATACAGCCGCCTGTGCCTGCTGTGCGTCGGCACTTTCCGCCGCAGCCTGTTCCGCGGAATCCGCCACAGCCTGCTCTTCAGGAATGAATTCCGCCCGGAGTTCCTCCGCGGAATATGGCTCCTCCGCAAACATATCCGGAGCTGCCGCTTCCGGCATACCCGCGGCCGCAGATTCCTGCTGCACATTTTCCGCATAAATATCCGGTTCCGGCGCAGACTGCCCGGCTTCCGTCATCTCCGCCGTAATCTCCGCATTCATCCCGCCTGCCGGTGCAGACGGCTCCGACATGCCTGCAGCCGCAGGCTCCGCCTCGTTTTTCTGCCCGCAGCGTGTACAGAACACTGCGCCCGGCGCCAGTTCCTGGCCGCAATTCAGGCAAAACCGCTTCTCCGCCTGCACCTGCTGTACGGGCTCTACGCGCTGGCCGCACCCCGTGCAGAACAGCTGTCCCGCAGCAACCGGAGCCCCGCAATTGGGGCAGCGGGAACCTGTCTGACCGACATTCGCCGCCTCCACCTGTCTCTGTCCGCAATGATTGCAGAATACCGCGTTTATCTCAATATCCTGCCCGCAGTGGATACATTTCGTCAGGCCTTTTAACGCACGGATCTTATCCCGATTCGCCTGAATCTGAGCCATTCTGTCCTCAACCTTGCGAAAATAAGGCAATAATTCCTGGTCCTCCGGGTTCTGCGCATGCTTATTATAATATGCCCTCCCGAGATCCGCAAACGTAGTGTTAATCTCCTTTTCCAGATCAGAAATCGCAGCATTCAACCTCGCTGTCTCCGCCGCTCCCTTTGTCTTTTCCAGCGCATCCTGCCCTGTTTTCTGAATTCTTTTTCCTAATCCGTCATAAAATGCCATTTTTTGTCCTCCTCTTTTTCCTGTTTCATTTCTCTTTTATGTGATTACCAGACGTAGCACCGGTAGTCAAAAGACAAGTTTTCTTCACATATTTCTGTATTTTATACATATGTTTTATCATAGCATATTATTGTCGTTTCTACAATCAAACTTTTGAATGGCTTCCGCAAGAAATACAAAAAACCCCGCAAACCAGTGCCAATCCGGTCTGCAGGGGTCGATATCTTCGTTAATATATGCTCAGATAATTCTCTTTACTTCAGCGGATACTTCGCAGTCAGTCCGTCCACGATCGCGCGCGCTTTTGCCACGCCTTGCTCGCCTTCTTTGATCACGATCGCAATCGCTTCCGCGATCTGATCCATGTCATCCGTGTTCATGCCGCGGGAGGTCACGGACGGTGTGCCGAGACGGATACCGCTGGTCACGAACGGCGACTTCGGGTCGTTCGGGATGGTGTTCTTATTCGCAGTGATATGCGCTTCATCGAGGAGCTTTTCCACCGCCTTGCCCGTCAGCTCGAACGGAGTCAGATCCACCAGCATCAGATGGTTGTCCGTGCCGCCGGATACAATGCTGATTCCTCGGTCAAGCAGTCCCTTGCAGAGTGCCTGCGCGTTGTCCGCCACATTCTGCTGGTAGACTTTAAACTCATCCGAGAGTGCTTCCTTGAAGCAAACCGCTTTTGCCGCGATGACGTGCATCAGCGGTCCGCCCTGGATGCCGGGGAAAACAGCCTTGTTGAAGTTGAAATTATTCTTCTCCATGGACTCTTTGGAAACCAGGATCATGCCGCCGCGCGGTCCGCGCAGAGTCTTGTGGGTCGTGGTGGTCACCACATCCGCATAGTGCATCGGACTCGGATGAATCCCTGCCGCGATCAGTCCGGCGATGTGTGCTATATCCACCATCAGATAAGCGCCGACCTTGTCCGCAATCTCACGGAACCGGGGAAAATCGATGGTTCTTGCATAGGCGCTGGCGCCCGCGATGATCATCTTCGGCTTGCACTCTAATGCGATCTCTTCTACTTTATCGTAATCAATGAATCCCTCGTCATTTACACCGTAGGGAACAATGTTGAAATACACGCCGGAGAAATTCACCGGTGACCCGTGGGTCAGATGTCCGCCGTGATCCAGGTTCATGCCCATCACGGTATCGCCGGGCTTAAGAAGCGAAAACTGCACTGCCATGTTGGCCTGTGCGCCGGAATGCGGCTGTACATTGACATACTCGGCGTCAAACAGCTTTTTCGCACGCTCTATGGCCAGCTTTTCCACCACATCCACACAATCGCAGCCGCCGTAGTAGCGCTTCGCCGGGTATCCCTCCGCATATTTGTTCGTCATCACACTGCCCTGGGCTTCCCTCACCGCCGGGCTGACCCAGTTCTCGGATGCGATCAGCTCGATGTGATCATTCTGGCGGTTCAGCTCCGCGTCAATCGCGTCTGCCACCTCGGGGTCGACAAGTCGAATTTCCTCTGTTCCGTACATTCTTCTTCCTCCATGAGTCTATATTTTCTGTTTTAGACAGTCCTGACAGAGCCGCTGCTCAGAGTTCCGTCATATTACATACCGTGCCGTTTTATTCTTCCCATTTATAATGCCTGGATAAAAAGTAAAATATGTATATACTCCAACACTCAACGTGCATTATTATAGACAATCCCAGACTAAATTTCAATCCTTTTTCCCTTATTGCACAAAAAACCTTAAAGCACAGGTTACTTCTGAATTGCCGCCGCGAACGCCGTCATCATCTCGGAAATCTTGATCTCCTGCGGACAGACTTTCTCACAGCTTCTGCACCCGACACAGGCTGCCGGCCACTTTTCTTCCGGAATCGGTCCAAGCAGCCACGCCGGCACAACCAGATCGCCGCTGGTCAGAGCCTGGTCATTATATACCGATATCAGAGCCGGGATATCCAGCCCCTGCGGACAGTAAGAAGTGCAATAACGGCAGGATGTGCAGGGGAGCGTCTTCTCATTGAACATCTCACTCTTGACTTCCATCAGTCCGTTCCACTCCGCCTCAGAGAGCGGCTCCTCCGTCCGGAATGTGGCAATATTCTGCTTCAACTGTTCAAAATTTGACATGCCGGAGAGCGTCACACATACGGTCGGAATTGTCTGCAGGAAACGAAACGCCCACCCGGGAACCGTCTCCTCCGGGCGCATGGCTTTCAGCTTATCCGCGTACACATCCTGAAGCGTGGCCAGCTTGCCGCCGCGCAGCGGCTCCATAACCCAGACAGGGATATTGTACTCTCCCAGCAGCTCAATCTTGCGCTTTGCCTCCTGGTAATCATAATCAATCCAGTTCAGCTGGATCTGACAGAACTCGATATCCTCCCCATACGCCTCCAGGAAACGCTTTGTAATATCGTAGTCTCCATGCACGGAAAAGCCGAGATGGCGGATTCTTCCGTTTTTCTTCTGTTCCATCAGATAAGAATACAGGCCGTTGCTCTCATCATCCAAGTAAGGATCAATGTTAACGCCGTTGACATTGTGGAAAAGGTAAAAATCAAAATAGTCCACCTGACACTTTTTCAGCTGTTCCTCAAAAATTTCCTGTCCTTTCGGAATGTTCGCCGGGTCATATCCCGGAAACTTGGAAGCCAGATAAAAACTCTCCCTCGGATAATCCTTTAAAATCTTTCCCATCACGATCTCCGACTGCCCGTTGTGATAGCCGTAAGCGGTGTCGTAATAGTTGATGCCGTTCTTCATGGCGTAATCCACCATCTCGCGCGTGGCCGCCTCATCGATGCATCCCTCCTGCCCGTCAATCGTCGGCAGGCGCATCGCACCCAGTCCAAGCGCGGACAGTTCCAGATTCTGAAACTTCTTGTAAATCATAATATCCTCCCTCTCTCTATTTCTGGTAGTGTCAAAAACTACCCTGTTTTTAATGTCTAAAACCTATAGAAACCTTGATTTTACGGGAAATCTGCAATAAAAAGAGCAATGACCTCCCTTTTCTGGTATAATGTCATCA
>JAJQCB010000083.1 GCA_021203005.1 Clostridiales bacterium
TGGGATAGTCCTCCAGCCAGTCCAGCTCCATGGCGGCGTAGGAGTTCACCACCAGGATGACGGCGGTGAGAAATCTGCGTCTGCGTTTCATGTTTCTCTCCTCTTTTGGCTGGGAAGGCTTTTCTGACAAGACCAGTATAGCCGATTTGTCAGAAAAACGCAATGCGGAATTTCCGTTTACGCAAAAATCAGGCAGGGGGCAGTGACAGTTGAATACACCAATCGAAATGAAACATTATCGCCCGCAGATGCTTCTGCGGGCAATTTTAGATTGTCCAAGAAATTGCGAAAATCTGATATGACCTTCGCTTTATATATTGACTTCTTCTGCATATATCGGTAAAATATAACTGTATTGATGTATCAATCTGATTTGAGGTACAATGGATGAGGATTAGTTATAAAAAGCTGTGGCTGCTGCTGGTTGAAAAGGAAATATCGGCGGCAACGTTGCGCAAGGATTTGAATATTGCCACTGGCACAATGACAAAGCTGCGGCGGAACGAGGAGGTTGCGCTTTCTGTTTTGCTTCGCATCTGTGGGTATCTGAATTGTAACATTGGAGATATTTGTGATGCTGTGCGGGTAGAATCCGAATAAATTTTATTTTTAAAATAAATTGATAGGGAGAGCATTATGGCTATCAAATTTGTATCTGTTAAATGCCCTGAGTGCGGTGCTGCGCTTGATGTTGAAGAAGGAAGGAAACAGATATTTTGTTCCTATTGTGGAGCTAAAGTGATGATTGTGAATGATAATGAGTATGTTTATCGGCACATAGATGAAGCGGGTATAAAGCAAGCAGAAACAGACCGTATCATTCAGATGAAGAAAATGGAAATTGCTGAAAAAACCGAATTGCTAAAGAACGGAGGAAGCGTATTAAAATATGTGTTTCTATTATTTTAGGAATTATTACGTTTGTATCATTAGCTCTAGGGTTTGGAGGAGCTAATTTTGGCTTGGCGATTCCTGGTGAATTCTGTGGTTTGGCATTGATGTATATGTGGTTGGGCGATATAAATAAGGGAGAAGATGATGATTTTGGAGATAAAGTAAAGGTTCCGTTCTCTATTTCAGGTTACGAAAATAAGAATTACGTGGCTATTGAATCAATGTTTACTAGCGCAGGTTTTACTAATGTTAAATGTATACCGCTTGAAGATCTGACCACAGGCCTTTTGAAGAAACCAAGCATGGTGGAATCAATTCTCATAAATGGAAAAAAAGTAACTTCTGGTGGGAAAAAGTTTTCTCCAGATGCTTCAGTCGTCATTTCTTACCATAGTTTTTCAAAAAGGTAAGGAGGAAGTATGGGACTTTTTTGGAAAAGGGCTAATAGCCTTGTAAATGAAATCCGTTGTGACGAACCATCCTATCTGATTTGGAAATGGCACCCCAAAGGCACCCAGCCAGGAAAGAACAATCGGGAAAATGCTATCCGCTGGGGTTCCCCTCTCCGTGTAAAAGACGGTGAGGTTGCCGTTTTCGTCTATTACCAGAAGGACGGAACGTTGCAGGAGTACATAGAGGGCCCCTATGATGAGATCCTGAAAACGGAAAACCTGCCCGTTCTGGCGAACGTTGTCGGTCTTGCCTATGGAGGCGGAACGCCGTTTCCGGCAGAGGTTTATTTTATCAACCTGGCCCAGTTGATTCAGGTAAGGTTTGGCGTGCCGTTTTTTGACGTGTATGACCCCCGCTTTGCCGATTTTGGCGTCCCTGTGGCAGTCAGAGGGACAATCAGTTTCGGCATTACCGACTACAGGGCATTCATCAAATTGCACCGGCTCAGCACGTTCAGCCTGGACGATTTCCAGCGGCAGATTCGTGATGCGGTCAGCAGATATGTGAAAGACACGGTGGCGAATGCACCGGCTGCTCATAATATCCCTGTTGTCCAAATTGAAAGCAAGACGGCAATCATCAACGATGCGGTGGAATATGATGTGACGCAGCGCCTGAAGGAAACATTTGGAGTGTCTGTATCCGGCGTTGACATCAGCGCAATCGAGATTGATAAGGCCAGTGACGGGTATCGGCATCTTATGGCCGTTACCAGGGATATTGCTGTCACCAAGGTCGAAGCAGAGACATTGGATTACACAGAACGCCTCCGCATGCAGCGTGAAGAAGGGCGGTATGCCGCACATAAACAGACCCAATCTGCCAATCTCGGCGCTTTCCAGACCGAGAAGCAGGCAGAGGTTGGGGTTGCAGGAGCACAGGCCCTTGGCCGGATGGGCGCCAACAATGCGGGCAATGTGGACTTAGGCGGTACTGGGTTCAATCCAGCCGCTATGATGGCAGGGATGGCCTTGGGTGGCGCTGTTGGGCAAAACATTGCCGGGGTTATGAACGGTGCGATGGCCGGGACATCCCAAACGGCACAACAGAGCGTTACACCTCCGCCGATTCCCACTTCCTCCTATTATGTGGCAGCAAACGGACAACCGACCGGCCCGTTTGAGATGCCTGTTCTGACGCAAATGGCCGCTGCCGGTCAGCTTACTGCTGATAGCCTGGTTTGGAAAAACGGGATGGAGCAGTGGGAGAAAGCAAAGGCTGTGGAGGAACTAAAGCGCCTGTTTATGATTCCCCCCATTCCCTGTGAATGACTATGAAACTGGATACCAAAATTTACAACGTGCTGCCCCCGGAGGCAATGGAGATCCGTACTGCGGTCTTTGTGGAGGAACAGGGATTTGCGAAGGAATTCGACGAGGTCGACGATATTGCACAACATTTTGTGGTGTTTGACGATAAAACCGCCGTTGCAACCTGCCGCCTGTTTGAGGGGGAGCCCCACAGCTATACCGTGGGCAGAATCGCCGTCATCCAATCGTACCGGGGGAGACAGGTCGGCGCAGACCTGTTAAGAACGGTTGAGCGTATTGTGCGCCGGAACAAAGGGCGCAGCCTTGCGCTGCACGCGCAGGTGGCCGCGCAAGGCTTCTACGAAAAGCAGGGATATGCGCCATATGGGAAGGCAGATTATGAGGAAAACTGCCCCCATATTTGGATGCGGAAAGAGCTGGGGCCGTGAGCGCCTACCCGCCTCTGGTGGCC
>JAJQCB010000290.1 GCA_021203005.1 Clostridiales bacterium
ATAAAGCATTGATTTTTCAATGTTCAGAACATCATTTGATGTGGGAAGTTTGAGTATGTAATTTAATGTGGAAATCATTGCAGCGGCAATAAAGGAGGATTGGCAATGGAATTAGTAGAAGGAATATTAAACAGAAGAAGCATTCGAAAATTCACGGACAGGCACATAACGGATGAGGAGCTCCACACGATCCTTCGTGCGGCGATGACAGGACCAACCTGCGCGAATACGCGTGACTGGAGTTTTCTTGTTGTGAGAGATAAAGAAATGCTGGGGAAAATGGCGGATGCCAATGGCCAGCCGGCGGAGCCTCTCCGCCATTGTGATGTCGGGATTCTTATCCTTGGTGATCTGGACCGTGCATTTCCGATTGCTAAGGATTACTGGGTGATTGACGGAGCAATCGCAGGACAGAATATGATACTTGCAGCGGAAGGGCTTGGCATTGGTTCCGTGTGGCTCGGAACCTGGCCGCAGATGGACCGGGTGGAGAATCAGAGAAAACTTTTTTCGCTGCCGGATACGGTAATTCCACACTCCATTATCGCATTTGGATATTCCGCAGAAGAAAAGAAGGGCGAGCATCCTGACTATGAAGAGAGCCGGGTTCATTTTGAACAATGGTGAACAGGTAAAAAACAGCGATCTTCTGACACAGTCGTGAAGAACAGAGCCTGTTTGCTCCACAATAGCGAGGAGGTTTATATGATAGCAGTATGGATTGTAGCAGCAGCATGTATCATTGCAGGGGGACTGTACGGGTTTCCGAAGCTGATAAAACTGCTCACCTGCAAGGGGCGGGTGCAGGGGACGATATCCGGCACTTCGTTTGCCCCGGGGACGGGCGATCAGCCGATGCGGGCAATGTATGCCTATACCATAGACGGTGTGGAATACAAAAAGAAGACGCCGTATACAAATTTTGCGCATTTCAGCAAAAATTGCGAAGTGCGGTACGATAAGAAAAATCCAAAACGCTCCTATATCAGGCAGAGCAGTATGGTGATTAACGCTGTGTTGGGAACCGCCTTCGTTATAGTCGGGATCGGTGTGATTATCGTTGGCTTCATTCTGAGAGCAAAACTGGGAATTGTATGATGAACGCAACGAGGCCGGATTCATCTGGAAGCGTTCATGGAAATAAGCTTCACGCATCTGGCATCGAAAGGAGAAAGAAGAATTATGTGAGGAAAAGTTGGCGGAATACACAGGCTGTTGGAAGGAAAGGTTGTCTGCATTTCTGAGGGAAGAGATTGAGAAAGTGATTTGAGTATGTGCAGTAGATATTATATAGATGATGACATAATAAATGATATATCGACACTTCTTCCGGATATAAAGTGTTCGGAAGCGATGGCTTCTACTCGCGATATTCATCCAGGTGATAAAGCGCCGATAGTAAGAGGCGGTAAGACGGGGTTCTCTTTGGTAGACATGAAATGGGGATACCCTCAGTACTCCGGTGGCAAGGGACTTTTGATTAACGCGCGTTCTGAGACTGTGCTGCAAAAACCGACTTTCAGTGAGAGTGTGCTCTATCGGCGCTGCGTGATACCGGCGCGGCGCTTTTATGAATGGGACGATTCCAGGAATAAAGTCAGCTTTTCGCGGGAGGGCGGCACGACGCTTTATATGGCAGGATTTTTCAATTTGATACAGGACGAATTGCGTTTTGTGATACTGACGACGGCGGCAAATGCCTCAGTGCGTCCGGTACATGAGCGGATGCCGTTGGTTCTGGAAAAGAAGAAGTTGAGAAATGGATATACGATTCAATGGAAACACAGGGGTTCCTGAGAAAGCTGCCGCTGTCGCTGGAGCGTTTTCAGGAATATGAGCAGCAAAGCCTGTTCGCCCTACAATAATGCAGAGGCACTGTAGACAAAAGTGTTCGCGGATTATCAGGAAAAATCTCTGAGGATATGATGTTGAGGGAAAATGTATATATGATATACCTGAACTTTTCAGAGATTGGGGTATTTATTTGGCGGAGCAACGTGAGGAAGAAGAGCGGACAAGTGTAGAGTAGAAATAGAAAACAATGAGAGCTTGTTTTGAAAGGAGCACTGGTACGAAAAATTATTGCGGTGTCTTAAAAGAATCACTGAAAATGTGTCAGAGAAAGACTATCCGGAGGTTCATGAAGTAATTGAAGGCGCTGTAGATGATGATTTTGAAGAGCCTTTCTGGGATGCGGTAGAATTTGCGAATGCATTCATGGGAGCTGATGCAACGAAGCCAATGCCTGAACCGGTGGCTGAATTTGTGAAGGAAGTTTATGAAGAAGAAATTGCTGCGGGTTCTGCTGAAGCAGCCTGTAATCTCGGCGCCTCTTATTATACAGGCAGAATCGGAGAGCAGGATTTTACAAAAGCGGTGGAATTGTGTACACTGGCTTCACAGCGAGGCGACAGACAGGCTACGGAAAATCTGGGATATTGCTATTATTATGGCAGGAATGTTCCGGTAGATTACGAAAAAGCATTTCATTATTATGCCATGGGCGCATTCGACGGACATTTGGTATCTCTTTATAAGATCGGCGATATGTATCGGAATGGTTACTACGTAGAAAAGAATGAGAAGGAAGCATTCTATATTTATAAAAGATGCATGGCAACGATGACGGAAGAAGCGAAAGAACTTTGCGGAGCAGATATCTATCTTCGCATGGCTGATTGTTATTCTGAGGGAATCGGAACAGAGCCAGACTATGCGAAGGCACTGTCGTTGTATCAGACTGCGGAAAACTTGTTTCGGGAGCGCATTATGAGAGGAGACTTTTTTCTCAGAGGAAATTACAGAAAGTGTGTCCAAAAAGAAAATGAAATGCGTGAGATATTGGAGAGGGATATTCCTGAGTGGTCGGGTTTTTGAAGCTTATAATGAATACTCGGAAGAAACCGATGTTTGATCAATATGGTGTTGTTGGTCTACGATTAGTCGCACATGCAAACGAGACGGATCAGGTCAACCTCTATCTGATTCAGAAAATAAAATTGTTTCATTGGTCGATTGTAAAATGAAGTTGAACACCTAAAAAATCCATAGCGATTG
>JAJQCB010000291.1 GCA_021203005.1 Clostridiales bacterium
CGCAGATTGATACGAACCGCATTCCCTACAACTTTAACAAGATCAATGTGTCCGCGTATTTTGCCGACTGTATCGATGAGATAGGCCTGGATCTGGAGACCCGCGGAATCGGCTTATCTTACTTTAATTATGCGGACGAACACACGGTGATTATCGCGGATTCGGAGCAGCTGATGCGTGTCGTCAACAATATTGTGAATAACGCGGTCAAGTATATGGATACGCGTAAGGCGCAGATCAACATCCGTATCAAGGATGTGGGGGATTTTATTCAGGTAGAGATCGAGGATAACGGCAAAGGAATTGATGCCCGCGACCTGCCGTATATCTTTGACCGGTTTTACCGGACGGATGCATCGAGAAACTCCGCCACGGGCGGCAGCGGGATCGGCCTTTCCATCGTGAAAAAGATCATAGAGGATCACGGCGGGAAGATCTGGGCGACGAGCAAGATCAATACGGGTACCATTATGTACTTCGTGTTGCGTAAATATCAGGAGGTGCGAAATGAGTAGAATATTGATTATCGAAGATGAGGAAGCGATTGCCGATCTGGAGAAGGATTATCTGGAGCTTTCCGGGTTTGAGGTGGAGCTGGAGTATGACGGGACGCGCGGCCTGGAACGGGCGTTGAACGAGAACTTTGACATGTTCATCCTGGATCTGATGCTCCCGGGGACGGATGGATTCGAGATCTGCAAGCGCATTCGCGAGACGAAAAACATCCCGATTCTGATGGTGTCCGCGAAAAAGGACGATATCGACAAGATCCGCGGTCTGGGACTCGGTGCGGATGATTATGTGACCAAGCCTTTCTCTCCCAGTGAGCTGGTGGCGCGGGTGAAAGCGCACCTGGCGCGGTATGACCGGCTGATCGGCAGCAACGCGCAGGAGAATGATATCATTGAGATTCGCGGGATTCGTATCGATAAAACCGCGCGTCGTGTCTGGGTGAATGATGAGGAGAAGCAGTTTACGACGAAGGAATTTGATTTGCTGACTTTCCTGGCGGAGAATCCGAACCATGTATTTTCCAAGGATGAGCTTTTCTCAAAAATCTGGAATATGGAGTCCATCGGGGATATCGCTACTGTGACGGTGCACATTAAGAAAATCCGGGAGAAGATCGAGTACAATACGGCGAAACCCCAGTATATCGAGACGATCTGGGGTGTGGGGTATCGGTTTAAGCTGTAATGGACTTCTGAGAGTGAAACATTGGAAATCAATTCCGGGAAATATTCAGGCATGCAGTAAGCTTTTCCAGGGTGGAGTCTTTCACAGCAAACGTCATAGTTTTTCCTGTTTTCGGATGAATAAAACTGATTTTATAAGAACACAGCGCAACCGGGCAGAAGCTCCCAGCGGGGAGCGGCTGCCCGTATTTTGTATCCGCGTACAAGGGAAACCCGGCGTGTGCAAACTGCACCCGGATCTGGTGATGGCGGCCGGTGTGTAAGTGAATGCGTACCAGGCTTCTTCCTGTTTCGGGGTCGGATCGTATGACCTTGTAGGAAAGGCGCGCTTCCTTTGCGCCGGGCGTATGTTCCGGTACGATGCGGGAGGTGTTGGTCCGCCCGTCTTTTAACAGGAAGTCGCGGAGGTCACCCGCTTGGTGCAGTGTGTGTTTTTCCTGACCGGATTGTATGTCAGAGATGGATTCTGTGTAAGAGGCGGATTCCGGCAGGCCGCAGACAACAGCCAGATACTCTTTGCTGATGCTGCGGGAACTCACCTGGCGGGAGAGGTGGGCGGCGGCAGCTTTCGTCTTTGCAAAAACCATGACGCCGCACACCGGCTGATCCAGGCGGTGCACCAGGCCGATGTAAGGCTCCTCGTGCTTTTTCGCCCGGTAATTCTTTAGCTCACTGACCAGGTCGGGGCGTCCGGTCTTCGCGGTCTGTACCGGGAGACCGGCTGGTTTTTCGCAGACTAAGATGTCGCTGTCTTCGTAAATGATGCGGGGGTTGGTTCTGGATGTCAAGGCTGGGGTCCTCCGGTGAAGTATGGCAGTGGTTTTTGTGGCAGAATTGAGTATAGTACAAAAAGAGAAAAGCGTCAATCGCTAACGGATGTATTGAAAAGTGTGAAAACGAAACGTAAAAATATATTGAAAAGTGTGTAAAATAGTTTAAAAAATGATAAATATTCCCGGAAATGGCACATAATAGAAAAAAATGTGTTATACTTGACCGCAGGCGAAAGAAAACAGCTATGTATGGAGGCTTTCGGACCGGTGTCGGCGGAGCCGGAAAGCTCGAGTCGCTTTGAACATGACATGCCGGGCAAGGACAGAGAGGATTTTTATGAGGCACCCACAGGGCAGAAAAAAGAGGACGCGCAGGCAGCAGGAGACGGAGCACGTAAGGAGACCGGTGGAGCCTGTTCTGGCCGATTACCGGCGCGGGCTGACTCGTGAAGAGGTGTCTGAGCGCATGGCGCGCGGGTGGGATAACCGGGCAGTGGACTCGTCCCTGAAATCCACCGGCGATATCATCAGGGAGAATATCTGTACTTACTTTAACCTGATTTTTCTGATTCTCGCGATTCTTCTGTGTGTTGTGCGGTCTTTTCGTGATCTGACGTTTCTGCCGATTATTATTGTGAACACGCTGATCGGCATTATCCAGGAAGTTCATGCCAAGAACGAGCTGGAGAAGATGAATGTGCTGAATGCGCCGAAAGCGACCGTCGTCCGTGAGGGGAAAACCGGCGCTGTGCCGACGGAGAAGCTGGTCCGTGACGACATTGTTCTGTTTCGCGCGGGAAATCAGATCTGTGCCGATGCGGAGGTGATCCGGGGGGAGGTCAGGGTAAACGAAGCCCTGCTGACCGGCGAGACGGATGAGATTGTAAAGGAACGCGGCGATTCCCTGATCTCGGGCAGCCATATTGTGTCCGGAGAGTGTTATGCGCGCCTGACCGGGGTGGGGGAGGACAGCTACATCTCAAAGCTGACGCTGGAGGCGAAGTCCCTGAAAAAGGGCGAGCAGTCCGAGATGATACGCGCGTTAAACCGGGTGCTGATCTTTGTCGG
>JAJQCB010000094.1 GCA_021203005.1 Clostridiales bacterium
CATTAATGACGCATACGATATCGGCTGCGA
Organism: Clostridiales bacterium; assembly: GCA_021203005.1. GTDB lineage: Bacteria > Bacillota > Clostridia > Lachnospirales > Lachnospiraceae > Eubacterium_I. The sequence goes on from JAJQCB010000094.1 coordinate 31, forward strand.
ACTGCAGAAGAAGAGAATCGAGTGCGCGATTATGATAAAAGCGGCGGAAGCCGAATAAATTTGGAGGTAAAAAGCAGGCATGAAGAAAAAGAAATCAATCGTAGTCTTTGTCGTGCTGGTGGCGATTGTGACTCTGCTGGGCTACTATTGTTACGGTATCCTCAAGGGCACGGTGGCGAAGGACAGCGAGTCCGGCATCAAGCTGGGTCTGGATCTGGCCGGAGGCGTCAGCATCACCTATCAGGTGGCGGGAGAGGAAACGCCGTCTTCCGAGGATATGTCAGATACCGTTTATCAGCTGGAACAGCGTGTCAGCGCATACAGCACGGAGGCTGAGGTGTACCAGGTTGGCGACAACCGGATCACGGTAGAGATTCCGGGTGTGACGGACGCCAATGAGATTCTGGAGGAACTGGGTTCCCCGGGTTCCCTGGAGTTCCAGACGACAGACGGCGAGGTCTATATGACCGGCGACTATGTGGTGGACGCGCAGGCAGGCACCCAGACAGACAGCACAACCGGCGCCACGGAGTATGTCGTAGAGCTGACGCTGAATGACGAAGGTGCGGAGATTTTCGCTGAGTATACGGAAGAGTATCTGAATGATTATCTGCCGATCTATTATGACGGTGAGTGCATCACCTATCCGCTGGTTAACTCCGTGATCTCCAACGGAACTGCGATCATCAGCGGTATGGAGAGTTATGAGGAAGCGGAAATCCTGGCGACACAGATCCGAAGCGGTTCCCTGACACTGGAGCTGGAGGAACTGCAGTCCGAGGTGGTGGGCGCCAAGCTGGGTTCCCAGGCGCTGAGCAGCAGTATCATTGCGGCGGTCATCGGTATCCTGATCATCATTGTGTTTATGCTGATCTTTTACCGGATTCCGGGACTGGCGGCATCTCTGGCGCTGCTGATTTATACCGGCATCCTGCTTTCCGTTTTACATCTGTATCATATCACGCTGACCCTCCCGGGTATTGCGGGTATCATCCTCTCCATTGGTATGGCCGTGGATGCGAACGTAATTATTTTTGCCCGTATCAAGGAGGAAATCGGCGCTGGGAAAGCGGTGAACAATTCCATCACCGGCGGATTTAAGAAAGCGTTCTCCGCCATTCTGGACGGCAACGTGACGACCTTGATTGCGGCAGTGGTTCTCTACCTGCGCGGTTCCGGTTCCATCCGCGGATTTGCAACCACCCTGGCGCTTGGTATCATTTTCTCCATGTTTACCGCACTGGTCATCACAAGATGGCTGCTGCGCTCACTTTACGGCATGGGCTTTAAAGATAAAAAGTTCTACGGAGAGAAAAAAGAAGGAAAGATTATCAATTTTGTGGGCAAGCGTTTTCTCTGCATCGGAATCTCGGTGGCAGTGATCGCGGCCGGGTTTGTCGGCATGGGCGCTTTCAAAGCGACCAGCGGCAATGTCCTGAATTTCAGCCTTGAGTTTATGGGCGGTACCTCCACGACGGTTACCTTTGACACAGACTATACGATCGAGGAGATTGATGAAGAAATTGTCCCCTATGTGGAAGAAGTGACCGGGGACAGTAATGTTCAGACTCAGAAAGTGGCGGACAGCACGGATGTGATCTTTAAGACACGCACCCTCACCCTGGATGAACGGCAGGAGCTGGTCGATACGCTGACGGAGAATTTCGGCGTCACCGAGGATGATATCGCGGAGTCCCAGAATATCAGCTCGACAATCAGCAGCGAGATGCGTTCCGATGCGGTCTGGGCGGTAATTATCGCGACGATCTGCATGCTGATCTACATCTGGTTCCGCTTTAAGGATATCCGTTTCGCGGGCAGCGCGGTCATCGCGCTGGTGCATGACGTCCTGATCGTGCTGGCTTTCTATGCGCTGTCGAGAACCAGCGTGGGCACGACATTCATCGCCTGCATGCTGACTCTGGTCGGTTATTCCATCAACGCGACCATCGTCATCTTTGACCGTATCCGTGAGAATATGGCGGCGGAAGAGGGCAACCGGAATCCGGATATTCAGCAGGTGGTCAACAAGAGTATCACACAGACGCTTTCCCGAAGCATCAACACGTCTTTGACGACGTTTATCATGGTGCTGATGATCTTCATCCTGGGCGTGTCGTCCATCCGGGAATTTGCGGGACCGCTGATGGTCGGCGTGGTCTGCGGCGCGTACTCGTCTGTATTCCTGACTGGCGCCATCTGGTATATGTTTAAGAGCAGGTCGCTGAAAAAACAGGCGGCAAAGCTGGAGACGTCAAAGACTCAGAAGCAGGGACAGAAGTCCGGAAAAAAGAATGATAAAAAGTAAACACACAAATATGTGATGTGTTATGAACTCGGGGCCCGGTTGGATATGACCGGGCCCCGAAGCGGCTTGAAAAGCAAATGTTCCCGGGGAGCATATTGTTGCAGGATATCTTGAATAACCCGAGAAATGAAGAAAAAATAGAAAAGTAGTGTAACGAGCGGACTGAATAACCCAATAAATACGGGAAAAAGAAGATAATTGTGTCAGGACAGGAAATGTTGGAATGAAATAAGATAATAGTGATATAGAGAAAATCGTATTAATTTGTGGGAAGATAAGGTAAATTGGGCATATGGGTAATATGGCAAATGTTGTGAAATGTATTTTGATTGGGTATCTGACAGCGGTCAATCTGATTGGTTTTGCTGCCATGGGAATGGATAAGCACAGGGCAAAAAAGAAAAGGTGGCGGATTCCGGAGGTGCGTCTTTTCCTTTTCGCGGCGATCGGCGGCAGCCTCGGCAGCTGGATTGGGATGTATGTATTCCGGCACAAGACCCGGCACTGGTATTTTGTGGCGGGAATGCCGGCGATCCTGGCTTTGCAGGTTGTGCTGGGTGTGTTTATAAAAACAAGCATACGGTGAAGACTGTCAGCAAAGGGAAGTATATTCTGAAACCTGAATTATTCACGGCATAACAGCGGGAGCCGCTGAAAACCGCGTAGTTAC
>JAJQCB010000249.1 GCA_021203005.1 Clostridiales bacterium
ATATCATGGAGCATCGGCTCCGCCTGACTGTAATACTGGAAGCTGAAGTCCCGGAATTCAATCACCGGCTCCCTTGTCATTGGTATTATCCTCCCCCGTTTATTTTTGTAAAGCGAAATCTTCTCCTCTGCTTTTTTCATGCAGGCCAGAAAGTCCTCTCCTGACTTCAGTCAGTCAAGCAGGAACTGATCAATACCATCGGCCATGCCCTCTGCCATCACATATTGATAGTCATCCGACGCCATTTTCAGATCTTCCTCCGCGTTCGTCATATATCCCATCTCTATGATCGTCACCGGCACGCTTGCCCAGTTAATTCCGCTCATGGTGTCCGTCTCCCAAACATACTGTTTCTTTGCCCCGGTTTTCGCCACGAAGCAGTCCAGCACCGCCTCCGACAGGGCGCGGCTCTGCTCGTAGAGGTCACCGTTATAGGGATTGGAGGCGGTCTGGCAAATCGTCATCGCACCGTTCACGCTCGTATCCGTCGAACCGTTCGCGTGGATGCGAATGAACACGTCCGCGCCCGCCTCATTGGCAATCGCCGCGCGCTCGCTGTTGCTGAGATTCACATCATTGCTCGTCCGGCACATAATGACCTCATAGCCTCTCTCCGTCAGAATTTCCTCCAGCTTAAGGGCTACCTGCAGGTTCAACTCGTACTCCGCGAGTCCGCTGGCGACACCGGAAGTTCCGCCGGTGACCTTCGCCTTGGTCTCGGTCGCGCCCGGGCCGATCGGCTCCTGCTCAGAGTTGCCGCTCTGCTGATGTCCCGCATCAATAACAACCAGATAACCATTTTCTCCAGCGGAAGTATCATTTTTCTTCACCTGCAGGTATTCGCTCGCCACATAACAGATTTGGTCATTGACTACAACTGTGCTCCACTCTCCGTCATCCTCCACCCGCTGCAATACCTGGCGGATACCCAGCACAGTATAAATCTCAGCATCCATCGAAGGCGCCGTTCTGGCATTGACGCGCGTCGTAGTGTACACCGTCTCAGCAGCATTCAAATCAACATCCTCAAGCGTAAGCGCAGGCTCCTCTGCAGCAGCCGTCTCTTCTGTTTCCTCTTCTGCCTCCGGCTCGGTCGTTTCCAGCACTTCGTCTTTTAAAACAACTTCCTCCGACTCAGTCGTTCCCGTTGCCGCATCCGGCACGGTATCCGCTCCACCGGCTACACAACCGGTCAGAATTCCCACAGTCATTATGACCAGGATATACCATATCTTCCATTTTCTCATTTTTTCATCAAGCTGTATCAGTATCCCATGTTCGACATATAATTATTGATTGTATCAAGGTTTTTTAGTTCAGTTTCATTTAACAAATCTTCTGAAAAATCATCTGGCTCTATTATACCTTCATACCATCGCACTATTCTTCTGCTATACGAATAAATTCTTTTTATTTCAGAAATATACTTTTCAAGCACACTCTGCATTGTCTGTGGCATGTCTGTACCTCCCACTAACCCTCATAGTCAAACTTCACCCGACTCGCCAGATAGATTGGTATGGTCACGATTCGCTCTGTGACTCCTCCATAGGTATCACCCTTTAAATAGTATACCGCTTCCACCTTTCCATCCTTCAGGAGCTGGCGCACGCTGTTTCCCACCGTCTTCCCTGCCTTTACCTCCACCGCGTAATTTTTATAGTTCTCGCGGCTGTTTACCAGAAAATCAATCTCGCCCTCCTTATAAGAGCCAAACATCGGCTCTGTACCGGCGATCTCCAGCGCTTTTGTCCTTTTCAACAGGTCAATATAGACAAAGTTCTCATTCACGATACCGCGGATAGTCGCTGGATCAGCGCCCGCGATATTCAGAAAATATCGGCAAACTCCCAAGTCCAGAAAATAAAACCTGGCGTTCATCGTCGTATTGAGAGGACTACAATCGTTCGCCTTACCGCAGAACCCGATAATATGTGAACGATAGAGCCACGCCGTTACCCGATTCATGCTCTTCTTGGTGACTCGGTTGGTTTCCTCCTTAAAGACGATCTTTGACAGCTCTGTAATCAGGTCATCCGACCCTTTCTTTTCTTTCACCATCGTCTGAGCAATCGCGGGGAACACCTGCTCGAACAGGTTCATCTCCAGAATATCGTCAAAATACCGTTGCGATTCGTCGATAAAGATCTGTATGATCTGCAACAGAAGTTCCCTGCATTTCTGTACGCTTCGATGCTCCAGATAGCTCATCACTACCGCCGGATAGCCGCCGATCTCGCAATAAATCTCATAATAGGATTTCAACTCATCATATTCCTCGTGCGAGCTTTCTCCATACAGGCCGATCTTTTCAAAGAGCTCCTTCCGGCCAAACGCATCCAAAAACTCCTCAAAGGATAATGTATAAAGCGTAAGGCTTTCCATATCGCCCGCCGGCAGGAAATAATCCTTTTCCAGAACTTTTCCGAGATAGCTTCCTGTCACAACAAAATGGCACTGAAATTCACGCGCGAACTCCCGAATGCGCGAATAGACCTTCGGAGACTCCTGAACCTCATCAATGACGACAACCGTATCCTGATTATCCTCGAAACTCGAATCAAACAAGCGAAAAGCTTCCAAAAGCCAGTTTTCCTTTCGCGGCTGCCCAGGCTCCCACTCCTCTGCTTTTTTCATACTGGCCAGAAAGTCCTCTCCTGACTTTTGCAGCATATTGATATAAAGGCAGTTATTATAATTCTCTCTTGCAAATTTATTTATAATAAAGGTCTTCCCAGTCTGGCGCGCGCCTTTTACTTCCAGCACGCGCCCGCCGCCTTCTGCTTTCCATGCAAGCAGTTTATCATAAATTTCCCTTTTTAACTCCATGACACTCACCGCCGCCCTGATTCATCCATGCATAAATGGCTCCTGTTGGCTACATTATAAGTGATTCCCATTGAAAAATCCACACTTTCATCGTCTCAGCTCGGAATATCTTTCCGTCAAAACTTTCTGTTCTTCCTCACACAAGAAGATCTGCGCAATGTC
>JAJQCB010000162.1:0-13344 GCA_021203005.1 Clostridiales bacterium
GTTAGAAAGAAGGATTTATCTGTTATGAAAAAACACAGCAGAATCTGCGCGGAGATCAATCTGGATCATTTCGAACATAATCTTGATGAGATCAGACGTCTGATTTCTCCGGGTACGAAGGTATGTGCCGTGATCAAAACTGACGGTTACGGGCATGGCGCGGTTATGCTTGCACATAGGATGGAAGCGCGTGAGGAGATCTGGGGGTACGCGGTCGCTACCGCGGAGGAAGCGGTTATCCTGCGCGAGGCGGGAATGAAAAAACCGATTCTGATTCTCGGCTATGTTTTTGACGAGGATGTGGATACGCTGGTCGACCTGGATATCCGTCCGACGGTGTTTTCCTATGCGGCGGCGGAGACGCTTTCAAGAGTGGCGGCCGGGAAGAACCGCAGTGTGAAGGTTCACATCAAGCTGGATTCCGGCATGGGGAGAATCGGTTTTCCCTGCACAGAAGAATCGGCGGATGTGATTGCACGGATCGCCGCACTGCCGCATATTAAGATAGAGGGGATATTTTCTCATTTTGCCAGGGCGGATGAGACCGACAAAAGCTATGCGAACCTGCAGGCAAAGCGATTTTCCTTTGTGGTTGACTGTTTAGAAAAACGCGGGATACAGATACCGATCCGCCACATTTCCAACAGTGCGGGGATTATTGATCTGCCGCAGTATAATCTGGATATGGTGCGGGCGGGCATTATTCTCTACGGGCTCTGGCCTTCCGAGGAAGTGTTGAAAGAGCGGATTGACCTGCGGCCGGTTCTGACGTTAAAAAGCCACGTGGTTCATGTAAAGACCATGGAGGACGGGGAAACCATCGGCTACGGCGGCACTTACCGTGTGCAGGGCAGACAACGGATCGCTACCATCCCTGTCGGCTACGGGGACGGTTACCCGCGCGCCCTGTCCAACCGGGGCTATGTGCTGATTCACGGGGAAAAAGCGCCGATCTGCGGCCGGGTCTGCATGGATCAGTTTATGGCGGATGTCACAGATATTCCCGGTGTGGAACAGGGTGACGAGGTGGTTCTGATCGGAAAAGAAGGCGGACGGGAGATTACCATGGAAGAAATCGGAGATATAGCCGGACGCTTTAATTATGAGTTTGCCTGTGATATCGGGAGGCGGGTTCCGAGGGCCTATTATAAAGACGGTAAGCATGAATACACTCTGAAATAGTGGGGACAATACATAATATATTAAAAAATTGAAACCGGGAGTGTGCGATATGTTGATTCGAAGAGGAGATGTCTATTATGCGGATCTGCGGCCTGTCGTCGGGTCGGAGCAGGGCGGTGTCCGTCCTGTCCTTATCATCCAGAATGATGTGGGAAACCGGCACAGCCCGACGGTAATCTGCGCTGCGGTTACTTCACGGATGAACAAGGCAAAGCTGCCGACCCACATTGAACTTTCCGCGGCCAGATATCATATGGTGAAGGATTCCGTGATCTTGCTGGAGCAGCTGCGCACGATAGATAAAATGAGGCTGAAGGATAAAATCTGCCACCTGGATGGAGATATCATGAGAAAAGTAAACCGGGCGCTTCAAATCAGTCTGGAACTGGATACATAGCTTGACTATTTGCGAGAGAACTGCTATCATTATCCAGTGTGTGATTTTAGATTTTACATTTTAATCGGATAAAAGGAGGAAAGAGGATGTCAGGACATTCAAAATTTGCCAACATCAAGCACAAGAAGGAAAAGAATGATGCGGCAAAGGGAAAGATATTTACTGTCATCGGGCGTGAGATTGCGGTTGCGGTAAAGGAGGGCGGTCCGGATCCGGCGAACAACAGCAAGCTGCGGGATGTGATCGCCAAGGCAAAAGCAAACAACATGCCCAACGATACGATAGACAGAGGCATCAAGAAAGCCGCGGGCGACGCGGGATCCGTCAATTATGTGTCTGCTACATACGAGGGGTACGGTCCGGGAGGCACGGCGATCATTGTCGATACGCTGACAGACAACAAAAACCGTACGGCGGCTAATGTCCGGAGCGCTTTTACCAAGGGCAAAGGTAGTATCGGCACGCAGGGCTGTGTATCCTTTATGTTTGACCGCAAGGGCGAGATCATCATCGATAAGGAAGAATGTGAGATGGACGCGGACGACCTGATGATGGCGGTGCTGGACGCGGGCGCAGAGGACTTTGCCGAGGAAGAGGACAGCTATACGGTCATCACGGATCCGGATTCCTTCAGCGACGTGAGACAGTCTCTGGAGGAGGCAGGCATTGCGATGGCCAGCGCGGAAGTGACGATGATCCCGCAGAATTATGTGGAACTGACCGACGAACAGGATATCAATAACATTAACCGGATTCTGGATCTGCTGGACGAGGACGACGATGTACAGCAGGTGTACCACAACTGGGATGAATGATTGGGAGGAAAATTTTATGAAGAAGGTATTGTTTGCAGCATCAGAGTGTGTTCCGTTTATCAAGACCGGCGGATTGGCTGACGTATGCGGTGCGCTGCCGAAGATGTTTGACAAGGAAGAGTGGGATATCCGGGTAGTGATCCCGAATTATTCCTGCATTCCGGAGCAGTATCGCCATGAGTTTCAGTATGTGACGCATTTTTACATGGGTACGGGATCTTATGTGCCTTATAAATATGTGGGCGTTCTGCAGTATGAACTGGATGGGATTACCTATTACTTTATTGACAATGAGGAATATTTTAACTGTTTCCTCCCTTACGGCAATATCCGATATGATATCGAGAAATTCTGTTTCTTTGACAAGGCGGTGCTGTCCATGCTGCCGCTGATCGGTTTCCAGCCGGATCTGATTCACTGCCATGACTGGCAGACAGGCTTTATTCCGGTTTATTTAAAGACCGAGTTCCAGGGAGATATGTTCTTCTGGGGCATGAAGTCCATGATGACGATCCACAACCTGAAGTTCCAGGGTATCTGGGATGTGAAGACGATGATGGGGCTCACCGGTTTGCCGAAGTCGCTGTTCACGCCGGACAAGCTGGAATTCCAGAAGGATGCGAATATGCTGAAGGGCGGTCTGGTCTACGCAGACTATATTACGACTGTGAGCGATACATATGCCAGAGAAATCCAGACGCCTTATTACGGCGAGGGACTGGACGGCCTTCTGTCCGCGCGGCATTTTGATATGCAGGGCATTGTAAACGGAATCGACTATGACATTTACGATCCCGCCACGGATCCGAAGCTGTTTGTGAATTATGACGCTGATACATTCCGCAAGAAAAAGGTACAGAATAAGCTGAAGCTGCAGGAGATGCTTGGCCTGGCAGTGGATAAGCACAAATATATGATCGGCCTTGTGTCCCGTCTGACCGACCAGAAGGGACTGGATCTGATCGACCAGTGCTTCGAGGGAATTGTGGATGAGAATACGCAGTTTGTTGTGATCGGCACCGGCGAGGAGCAGTATGAGAATATGTTCAAGTATTATGCCTGGAAGTATCCCGACCGTGTTTCTGCCAACATCTGCTATGACGCGGATCTGGCTCAGAAGCTCTACGCGGCGGCGGATTCCTTCCTGATGCCTTCCCGGTTTGAACCCTGCGGCCTGACACAGCTGATGGCGTTCCGTTACGGTACCGTTCCCATTGTGCGTGAGACCGGCGGCCTCAAAGACACGGTGGAGCCTTTTAACGAATATGATAACTGCGGCACGGGATTTTCCTTTACAGATTACAACGCGGAGGATATGCTCCATGTGATCAACTATTCCAAGGAAGTTTATTACGACAAAAAGCGTCAGTGGAACCAGATGGTGGAGCGCGGGATGAAGACGGATTTCTCCTGGAAGACATCCGCCGGAAAATACCGTGATCTCTACAACTTCCTGATCGGAGAGTAAGCGTTGCGATAGTTCTTTCGCGTTTTTGCGCGGGAAACGAACGGTTTTTGCGCTTTGCGCGATGGGACATTTCCCTGTTCAATTTACGTCATCAGACGCACTTCGCAGCAAGTGCGAAGTACTGACCTGAATAGCTACTAAAACACAGCTTTTTCGCAGATAAAAATGCGCGGGCTGTGTTTTTCCTTTTTTTCTTCCGGTATTTTCGTGCGGCTCGTTCCCTGCACTCTGCCGCCTGAATAGAAAATGAATTTTTCAGGATACTATGATACAAGGGACAAAAATACTTTTTTGCCGCCTTGATTATCTGATATACGAAAACGGAGGGAGACAGATGGAAAAAGAAGAGGAAGTAAAAACAGAACAGATTGAGAACTTCGGACAGATCCGGATGGAGCATAACCGGCAGAATCACAGCATCTATCTGCTTTCTATCATTGGGGAAATCGAAGGGCACGAGTGCCTGTCCTCCTCGTCTAAGACAACCAAGTATGAGCATGTTTTGCCGAAACTTGCTGAGGTGGAGGACGATGCCGGTGTGGATGGTGTGCTGGTCCTGCTCAATACGGTGGGAGGAGACGTGGAGTCGGGGCTTGCCATTGCGGAGATGATCGCGTCTTTAAGTAAGCCGACGGTCTCCCTGGTGTTGGGAGGAAGCCATTCAATCGGTGTGCCGCTGGCAGTCTCCACCGATTATTCTTATATTGTTCCGACGGGTACCATGGTGATTCATCCGGTGCGCTTGTCCGGGACTGTGATCGGAGCGCCGCAGACCTACGATTATTTTAAACAGATGCAGGACCGGATTGCCGGTTTTATCGAGTCACACTGCGCAGTGAAAGCAGAGCGGATTGAGGAAATGATGATGAACACCAGTATGCTGACAAAAGATCTCGGGACGATTCTGGTGGGGCACGAGGCGGTGGCCGAGGGAATCATCAATGAGGTGGGCGGTATCGCGGAGGCGGTGAAGCGCCTGCATTTTATGATCAATGAGGAATAGACCGGGGAGTTTAATAAAAAAGATGGATGACATGATTCGCAAAGTGTGCTAAGATAAGCAAAGATATGGATTAAAAAACCAGGTTCACAGCGCACAGATGATGAAGGGGATATTATGTCATTACTACAATCAATTTTGATGGGGCTGATTCAGGGGTTGACAGAGTTTTTGCCGGTGAGCAGTTCGGGGCATCTGGCTCTGTTTAAGATTTTGTTTCATATGGAGACGGACACGGGACTGCTGTTTGATGTGCTTCTCCATGTGGGTACGCTGGCAGCGGTCTGCCTGATTTATTACAGGGACATTATCCGCCTGATTAAGGAGGCGGTCAGCATCATCATTGATTGTTTTTACAATCTCAGCGTTTTTGTGCGCCGGCTGCGTCATCAGGAGGTCAGGTATCGCCATATCGTCCGCAACAGCTACAGGAAGTTTGTGCTGATGGTGATTGTTTCCACGATTCCCACCGGAATTATCGGCTACGTGGCTGCCGATTTTGTGGAGATGGCGTCTGAGATCCTGCTCATTCCGGGCATCTGCCTGGTGGTCACGGCAGTGATTCTGCTGGTCAGCGACTTTCTCCCGGACGGTAAGAAAAGACCGCGGGACGCTTCCTGGACGAATGCGTTTGTGATCGGTATCTGTCAGGGGATCGCCACACTTCCGGGCATTTCCCGTTCCGGGACGACGATCACAGCCTGTGTCGCCTGCGGCTTTGAGCGGAAGTTTGCGGTGAAGTATTCCTTTATTCTGTCGATACCGGCGATTCTGGGGGCGATGGTACTGGAGCTCAAGGACGTCGGTTCCATGAGCGTCACGGCCTCGCAGGCAGGCATTTATGTGATCGGCATGCTGGTGGCTGCAGTGGTAGGTTACATTTGCATCAAGACGATGCTGGTCATTGTCCGCAATAAAAAGTTCAGGTTTTTTGCCGTCTATTGCCTGGCAGTCGGGGTTTTGTCGATCGGAGGATATTTATATCTGGTTTAAGAATTGCTGTTTCCAGTGAGGTATTTATGGCATCATCTAAGAAATCTACCACCCGGAAAAAATCTTCCGGGACAAAAAGAAAATCATCTGCACGGAAGAAAACGGCGGCATCCTCCTTTTCCTGGAAAAGTGAGGTGCTGCTGTTTGCGGTGCTTATTTTTTGTGTTGTTTTGTTTGTATCTAATATCGGGAAAGGCGGAGTGGTTGGCGATTCGGTCAGCAACTTTTTTTTCGGTCTGTTTGGTATGCTGTCCTATGTTTTCCCGGTTGTGCTTTTCCTTGTCGCTGCGTTTCTGATTTCCAACCGGATCAGCAGCCGCGATAGCCGGAGCAGATCCCACCGGACTTATTCCGGACGCGTGGTTATGAAGTCTGTATCCGGAATCCTGTTTTTTGTATTCTTATGTGTTTTTGCCCATATGGTTTACATAGGAGACAGGTCGGAGAATCTGATGACTGTGTATGCGGACTGTGCTGCACAGAAGGCCGGGGGCGGGCTCTTTGGCGCTGCCCTGGCTTCGGGTCTCATCACGGCATTCGGACTGGTTGCAACGTACATCATTGATTTTGCGGTTCTGATTCTCTGCGTTGTGCTGATCACGGAGAAATCTCTGTTCCGCGGTCTGTCGGACGGAAGCAGGAAAATCCGCAGCAATGCGAAGCAAGATGCGCAGAGGCGGCGTGAGACAGCTGCTGCAAGGCGGGCGGAACGGGAGACGGCCGGCACGGAGCCGCAGAATGAGCAGGAGAAGTCCCACGGACGGAAAAAGGTATCCGGGGTGTCCGTGGATACCGCTTTGAAGAAAGGAAAATCCGGGACGGAGTCGGATCAGATCAGTGAGGTTGATATGTCCGATGTGGCAAAGCAGGATGAGCCCTGGGACGGACAGCCGGAGCCGGTGATTCAGATACCGGGACAGGAGGCTGCGGAGGCGGAGATTACGCCGATGGATGACAACAATACTGCGGATGATCCGGTTCCTGCGAAAAAGAGACGTTCCAGAAAGAAGACCCAGCCGGAAGAGGTTGTGGAAGCAGAGGTTTCCGATATCCGGGAGACCATCCGGAGTGAGGCACAGCATCAGGCGGAGGCGTATGTTTATCCGTCAGTAGATCTTTTACAAAAGGGGGATCCGACAAAGACCGGAGATTCCAGACAGCATCTGCAGCAGATGTCGATGAAACTGCAGAAAACACTGGAGACCTTCGGGGTCGATGCCCGGGTGACCAATGTCGTCTGCGGGCCTGCGGTCACACAGTATGAGATTCAGCCGGAGATGGGAGTCAAGGTCAGTAAAATTGTGAATCTGGCCGACGACATCAAGCTGAATCTGATGGTTCCGGATATCCGTATTGAGGCGCCGATACCGGGAAAAGCAGCCATTGGTATTGAGGTGCCGAATAAAGAAAATGTGACAGTTGCGTTCCGGGATCTGATTGAATCCAGGGAATTTCAGGATCATCCCTCAAAGATTTCTTTCTGCGCGGGCAAGGATATCGCGGGACATGTGATTGTGGCAGATATTGCTAAGATGCCGCATCTTCTGATCGCCGGTGCGACGGGGTCAGGTAAGTCAGTTTGTATCAATACGATTATTATGAGTGTTCTGTACAAAGCGGACCCGTCTGAGGTGAAACTGATTATGATTGACCCGAAGGTGGTGGAGCTGAGTGTCTATAACCGGATTCCGCACCTGCTGATTCCTGTGGTCACGGATCCGAAGAAGGCGGCCGGGGCGCTGCAGTGGGCGGTGGCTGAGATGACGGATCGCTACAATAAATTCGCGGAATATGGTGTCCGTGATATGAAAGGATATAATCAAAAGGTGGAGTCCATCCGCGATATTGAGGATGAGAATAAGCCGCAGAAAATGCCGCAGATTATTGTGATTGTGGATGAGCTGGCAGATCTGATGATGGTGGCGTCCGGAGATGTGGAGGACGCGATCTGCCGCCTGGCTCAGCTTGCCAGGGCGGCCGGAATCCATCTGATCATCGCGACACAGCGCCCTTCAGTCAACGTTATTACCGGACTGATCAAGGCGAATATGCCCTCCCGCATCGCGTTTTCTGTGACGTCCGGCGTGGATTCCAGGACGATTCTGGATATGAACGGCGCGGAGAAACTGTTGGGAAAAGGCGATATGCTGTTTTATCCGCAGGGCTACACAAAGCCGCTGCGCGTGCAGGGAGCTTTTGTCTCTGACGCGGAGGTCTCCCGGGTTGTGGATTACATAATAGAGCAAAACGGACAGGGATCCTATGATACTGCAATAGAGGAGAAAGTGCAGACGACAGGTTCCGCTCTCGGAACCGCGGCCGGTTTTCCCTCCTCGAACGATGGAAGAGACGATTATTTTGAGGATGCGGCGCGTTTTCTCATTGAAAAGGAGAAAGGATCCATCGGTATGCTGCAGCGCAATTTCAAGATCGGTTTCAACCGGGCGGCGCGCATTATGGATCAGCTGGAGGAGGCCGGTGTGGTAGGACCCGAGGAGGGAACCAAACCGAGGCGGGTGCTGATGACCATGGAAGAATATGATGATACCAGGGTCGAATAAATATAACTTTAAAAAACGGAGGAGGAAGCTATGAAAACAGACATTCAGATTGCGCAGGAAGCAACGATGGAACCCATCGTCAAAGTAGCTGAAAGAATCGGGATTGGAGAGGATGACCTGGAGCTTTACGGAAAGTATAAGGCAAAGCTGACGGATGAACTGATGGACCGCGTAAAAGAGCAGCCGGACGGAAAGCTGGTGCTTGTGACCGCGATCAACCCGACCCCGGCGGGGGAGGGGAAGACGACCACCAGCATCGGTCTGGCGCAGGCGATGGGCCGGTTGGGGAAAAAGGCTATCCTTGCGCTGCGCGAACCGTCCCTTGGTCCGTGCTTTGGCATCAAAGGAGGCGCTGCCGGCGGCGGCTATGCGCAGGTGGTGCCTATGGAGGATCTGAATCTGCATTTTACCGGTGATTTTCACGCGATCACTTCCGCAAACAACCTGCTTGCGGCGATGGTAGATAATCACATCCAGCAGGGAAATGAGCTGGGGATTGACCCGCGGCAGATTGTCTGGAAACGCTGCCTGGATATGAATGACCGTGTATTGCGGAACGTGGTGGTCGGTCTCGGCAGCAAGGCGGACGGTATGGTCCGCGAGGATCATTTTGTGATCACTGTGGCTTCTGAGATCATGGCAGTTCTCTGTCTGGCGGACGACATGGAAGACTTAAAGCGCCGTCTCGGCAGAATGATCGTCGGGTATACCTTTGCCGGGAAACCGGTCACTGCGGCAGATGTGCAGGCAGTGGGAGCGATGGCGGCTCTCTTAAAGGATGCATTAAAACCGAATCTGATCCAGACACTGGAGCATACGCCGGCTATCGTGCACGGCGGCCCGTTTGCCAATATCGCCCACGGCTGCAACAGTGTGCGTGCGACAAAGACAGCCCTGAAGCTGGCGGATATCACGATTACCGAGGCCGGTTTCGGAGCCGATCTGGGTGCGGAAAAGTTTTTTGATATTAAGTGCCGTAAGGCGGGATTAAAGCCGGATGCTGTTGTTCTGGTTGCAACAGTCCGCGCACTCAAGTATAATGGAGGCGTCCCGAAGGATCAGCTCTCTGAGGAGAACCTGCCCGCTCTGCAGAAAGGTATTGTGAATCTGGAGAAGCATATTGAGAATCTTCAGAAATACAAGGTTCCGGTTGTGGTGACGCTCAACTCTTTCCTTACCGACACAGAGGCGGAAATCGGATATATCGAGAATTTCTGTCTGGAGCGCGGCTGTGAATTTGCCCTGTCCGAAGTGTGGGAAAAAGGCGGAGAGGGCGGCATTGCCCTGGCGGAGAAGGTGCTGGATACTCTGGAAAATAGAGAAAGCAATTTTGAGGTTCTGTATGGGGATGAACTGTCTCTGAAAGAAAAAATCGAGACGATCGCGAAAGAAATTTACGGTGCGGACGGCGTTTCTTATTCCGCTGCAGCAGCCAGAGAACTGAAACGGATTGAGGATCTTGGCATGGGCCGTTTCCCGGTCTGTATGGCGAAAACGCAGTATTCCCTCTCTGACGATCAGAGTAAGCTGGGACGGCCGAAAGATTTTACCGTGAATGCCCGCGAAGTGTATGTCAGCGCCGGAGCGGGCTTTGTGGTCGCCGTCACCGGTGCGATTATGACCATGCCGGGACTCCCGAAAAAGCCTGCGGCAAACAATATTGATGTGAACGCGGATGGTGTGATCACCGGATTATTCTGAAAAACGGAAAAGAGGAAGCTATGGTTTGTTCAAAATGCGGCGCGGAACTGAAAGAGGGATGTGTATACTGTTCCAAATGCGGGCAGGAGGCACAGATTGTTTCCGAGATAAATATTCTGGAAGATGATCTGCTGCTGGACCTGATGGATGAGAAGGTTTCTCCTGATGATGAGACGGGCGGCGTAAAGCCTGACAATACCCCGGCAGAGAGGGAGCGCCTCCGGAGACGCGAGGAAAAGCGGCGGGAAAAAAAGCGGAAAAAACGCAGACGGACGGCGATTCTCCTGGTGGTTATTCTGGCTGTTGTCCTGGTTGGCGGGGTTTCTCTGTGGAAATATCAGCAGAATCATTCGCCGGAATATCTGCTCACACAGGCGGAGGAGGCGTATGGACAGAAGAATTATAAAAGTGCGTTGGAGTATCTGGAGAAGCTGTATGCCCTGGATGAGGATAATGTGGAAGGACTGCTTTTAAACGGACAGATCTGCCTTGCGCAGAAAAGCTATGAGGATGCTGAGACGCTGTTTTTGCATGTCCTGGAGCTGGAGACGGAAAATCAGGAGGCTTATGAGGGGCTGATCCGGACTTATGATGCGCAGGACAGAACAGATCTGATTCTGGCTCTGATGGACGGCGTTACAGATGAAGAAATCCTGGCTCTGTTTGAGGACTACATTATACCAACGCCGCAGATTGAGGTGGAGAGCGGTTCCTATTCGGAGTATTTTACCGTGAAGATCACGGCGGAGAAGAAGACGCTGGATATTTATTACACACTGGATGGTTCTACGCCCACTACCGATGATACGCTTTATGAGGAACCGGTGGAAATCAGTGAACAGGGAACCATTATTCTGATTGCAATCTGTGCGGATGAGGACGGCAATTGCAGCGAACCGGTCTCAGCGGTCTATAAGGTTGCTTTGGAAGCGCCGGATACACCGACGGTGTCCCCCGACGGCGGGCAGTATACTTCTCCGGTCAGCATTACCGTGAGCGTGCCGTCAGGCACAACGGTATATTATACCTGGGATAATTCTACTCCGACAGCGTCATCTTCCAGATATACCGGGCCGCTGGAAATGCCTGAGGGAAATAATATTCTGTCTCTGATCGCCATCGATGAGTATGGAATGAAGAGTGAAGTGCTTAAATGCAATTATATTTACTATCCGGAGGCTGCGGACGATTCCACTGCAGAAAACGGGAACGAGGATGCGTCGGCAGGAGATGACGGAACAGCAGAAGAGTGAGGATTGCAGACTTTTTTCTGAAAGAAATGACATTATTTATATAAATATGGATAGAAAGAAACGGGAGGGAACGTTACCATGAAGTTTACGAAAATGCATGGCTGCGGAAACGATTATGTGTATGTCAATTGTTTTGAGGAGACGATACGGAACCCGGCTGCGGTATCTATGTATGTCAGCGACCGCCATTTTGGCATTGGCTCTGACGGTATGATCATGATCTGCCCGTCCGATGCTGCGGATTTTCGCATGGCTATGTACAATGCCGACGGCTCCGAGGGGAGCATGTGCGGGAACGGCATACGCTGTGTGGCAAAGTATGTCTATGATCATGGAATGACCGATAAAAAAAATATTTCTGTCGAGACAAAATCCGGAGTGAAATATCTGGATCTGACCGTCGGGGACGGAAAGGTGACGCTGGTGAAAGTGAATATGGGAGCTCCGGGTCTTGCGCCGGAGCAGATCCCGGTTCTGGCGGAGGGAGACTGTGTGGTTGATGCGCCGATCACCGTTCTCGGCAAAGAGTATCGCATGACCTGTGTCTCCATGGGAAATCCTCATGCCGTTGTGTTTGTCGACGACACGGAGCATTTTCCGCTGGAGCAGGTTGGCCCGCATTTCGAGAATCATGAGCTGTTCCCGGATCGCGTGAACACAGAATTCGTGCAGATACTCAGCCGCAATGAAGCCAATATGCGTGTCTGGGAGAGAGGCTCCGGGGAGACCTGGGCCTGCGGCACCGGCACCTGCGCTTCGGTGGTGGCCTGTGTGCTGAATGGCCGCACGGATGATAAGGTCCTGGTACATCTTCGGGGCGGAGATCTGGAAATCTTTTATGACAGAAAGGCGGATACGGTCTGGATGACCGGACCGGCCACAACCGTGTTCGAGGGTGAGATTGATGTCAGCAAAGTTGATTTGTAAGAGATTGTTGTTTCACTGACTGTAATGAAATTACGGTTCAGAAATGATTTTGCCTGTGTGTTACATTAGTTTATATTGTGCATGCCGGAGATAAAACGTATCGTGTGAGGAAAGATAACCATGAAATTATCAGATTTAATCAAGAAGCTGGATTATACATGTGTGCAGGGGACAGCGGACCGGGAAATTACCACTCTGGTCTACGACTCCCGTAAAATTGAAAAAGATTCTGTCTTTGTCTGCATCACCGGAGCAGTCAGCGACGGACATAAATATGCGGCGCAGGCGGCAGAGCGAGGCGCGGCGGCCGTGATTGTTGAGAAAGAGGTTGACGTTCCCACTGCCTTGACGGTGATCCGTGTGGAGGACACCCGGGTTGCGCTGGCGGAGATGTCAGCCGCATACTTTGGATATCCGGCGGAAGAGTTAAAGACGATCGGAATCACGGGTACAAAGGGAAAGACCACCGCCACTTATATGGTAAAATCGATTCTGGATCATTCCGGATACCGCTGCGGACTGATCGGCACAATCGAGATGATTATCAGCGAGGAAAAGATTCCGGCAGCCAACACGACGCCGGAATCCTATGTCGTTCAGGAGGCATTCCGGAAGATGGTGGACGCGGGCTGTGACTGTGTGGTGATGGAAGTGTCTTCTCAGGGATTGATGCTCCACCGTGTGGGCGGATTTGTCTTTGACTACGGTATTTTTACCAACCTGGAGCCGGACCACATCGGCCCCAATGAGCACAAAGACCTGGATGATTATATTCACTGTAAGAGTCTGCTGTTTCAGCAGTGCCGCCAGGGTATTTTTAACGCGGACGATGTTCATCTGGAAAAAATTCTGGAGGGGCACACCTGCGAAGTAGAGACTTACGGATTTTCCAAAGACGCGGATCTGGTAGCGCAGGATGTTCATCTCTTTGACCGGGGCGGCAGCCTGGGCGTGGCATACCATATGAGCGGAAAGCTGGATATGGATGTGGAGATTGACATCCCCGGCAAGTTCAGTGTCTATAATTCCATGACCGCCATTTCCATC
>JAJQCB010000162.1:13354-19950 GCA_021203005.1 Clostridiales bacterium
CCGGCATTTCGGCGTGGCGGCGGAGACCATCCGGCAGTCACTGTCGCAGATTCATGTCAAAGGAAGAGTAGAGATTCTGCCAGTCTCATCAAAGTTTACACTGATGATTGACTATGCGCACAACGCCATGAGCCTGGAGAGTCTGCTGACGACGCTGAGAGAGTACCATCCGAAGCGGCTGGTCTGCCTTTTCGGCTGCGGCGGGAACCGCGCACGGGATCGGAGATTCCAGATGGGAGAGGTTTCCTCGCGCCTGGCCGATTTTACCATTGTGACCTCGGATAATCCGAGAAATGAGGAGCCGGCCGCCATTATTGAGGATATTATTACCGGCGTGAAAAAAGCAGACGGAGAGTATATTTCCATTGTTGACCGGGCGGAAGCAATCCGTTATGCAATTGAACATGCCAAAGAGGGCGATGTCATTGTCCTGGCGGGCAAGGGACATGAGGATTACCAGGAAATCTGCGGAAAGAAACATCACATGGATGAGCGCGAGCTGGTGGCGGACGTGGTAAAGGATGGTAATTTTATCAGGTGAGAAAGGCGGTAAATCAGTTGCCTCGCGGAGCGTGCCGTATTCACAGGCCGGCGAACTCTGTGAAAAGTAACATTTTTGAGTGTAATCCCGATTTAAAGCTATGTTTTTCGGAAGGTTTGTGTTATCATGCAGGTGTAGTGTGACAGCCTGCATGATGCGGTATCCTGGAATTACAGGTGAAGTTTTAGAAACGATTTTGCACAGAAAGGCAAAATGATACATCCGGTTATCCGGACATGGAGTCTGAGGAGGATTTCCTTATGAAACGAGTGTTGTTAAAATTGAGTGGAGAGGCCCTGGCAGGCGATAAAAAGACAGGGTTTGACGATGAGACAGTGTTTATGGTTGCCAACCAGGTCAGACAGCTTGTCGGCCAGGGCATTGAGGTTGGTATCGTGATTGGCGGCGGCAATTTCTGGCGCGGACGTACCAGTGACAGCATCGATCGGACGAAGGCGGATCAGATCGGTATGCTGGCGACGATCATGAACTGCATCTACGTGTCGGAAATATTCCGGTCGGTGGGTATGAGAACCAATGTGCTTACCCCCTTTGAGTGCGGCTCCTTTACGAAGCTGTTCTCCAAAGATCGTGCGAATAAATATTTCGCGAGAGGAATGGTTGTCTTCTTTGCGGGCGGTACCGGACACCCATATTTTTCTACGGATACCGCAACGGTGCTGCGGGCGATTGAGATTGAGGCGGACGGCATTCTTCTGGCAAAGTCCATCGACGGCGTTTATGATAGCGATCCGAAGCAGAATCCGGACGCAGTCCGTTACGATGAGATTTCCATCCGCGATGTCATTAACCAGAAGCTCGAGGTTGTTGACCTGGCCGCATCCATCCTGTGTATGGAAAACCATATGCCGATGTACGTGTTTGCCCTGAATGAGGAAAACAGTATTGTGAAAGCGCTGTCTGGAGAATTTAACGGGACAGTGGTGACGGTCTGAGACAGCAGGTGATGCGGTGCGGAATATATATATGGTCAGAATCTCTTGCTGTCTGAACGAAAATATAAGAACCACAAAGAATAATACATAACGGAGGTTTACAAGATGAACGAAAAAATCAAACCCTATGACGATAAGATGCAGAAATCCTATCAGAATCTTCTGACAGAGTTTGGCTCCATCCGTGCCGGACGCGCGAATCCCCATGTGCTCGATCAGATCCGTGTGGACTACTACGGTTCTCCGATGCCGATTCAGCAGGTGGCGAATGTATCGGTTCCGGAACCCCGGATGATTCAGATTCAGCCCTGGGAGGCTTCTATGGTAAAAACCATTGAGAAAGCGATCCTGACGTCGGATCTCGGGTTAAACCCGACCAACGACGGCAAGGCAATCCGTCTGATTTTCCCGGAACTGACAGAGGAGCGGCGTAAGAGCCTGTCCAAAGATGTCAAGAAGAAGGGCGAGGCGGCAAAGGTGGCTGTCCGCAATATCCGCCGTGACGGCAATGACGCGATGAAAAAGCAGGGAAAGGCCGAGGGAATCTCTGAGGACGGCATCAAAGATCTGCAGACGGAAATCCAGAAGCTGACGGATAAGTATATCGTTATGATTGATGATGCGGTGGAAGAGAAAACAAAAGAGATCATGACCGTTTAAAATTTATTGTTTTGAGAAAATCCACTCTCTGTTTGTTATGGAAAGCAGTGGGTGGATTTTCCCTGTGGGTATCAGCATGCGCAGGAGATTTTTCCTGTGGGTATCAGTATGCGCAGAGAATTTTGCCTGTGGGTATCAGCATGTGCAGGATATTTTGCTTCTGACAGCATGCGTTTGTATTTGCGTACCCGGGGACCGCAAAAACAGGAGGAAGGATAACTGACAATGAATCTGGAAGATTTAAAGATTCCGACACATGTATCCATTATCATGGATGGAAATGGGCGCTGGGCCAAAAAGCGCGGGATGCCGCGGACGTTTGGACACAAAAGAGGCGCTGAGGTGGTGATGGATACCTGCAGAGAATCCTTTAAGCTGGGAATAAAGTATCTGACCATCTATGCTTTTTCCACGGAAAACTGGAACAGACCGGAACTGGAAGTCAGGACGCTGATGACTCTGTTTGGCAGATATCTGAAAATATGCTACGATGAAGCGATGGAGAATCATATGCGAGTGCGTGTGATCGGAGACCGGACGGGGCTTTCAGCGGAACTCCGGGAGCAAATCCGTGAGCTTGAGGAAGCCAGCGCGGATTTCACAGAGTTTCATCTGCAGATTGCAATCAATTACGGCAGCCGGGACGAGATGCTCCGGGCGATGAAGCGGATGATGGCGGATTGTAAGAATGGAAAAATTTCTCCGGAGGAGCTTGACGGGGCGCGCTTTTCTTCCTATCTGGACACGGCGGATATACCGGATCCGGATCTGATGATCCGCACCAGCGGGGAGCTGCGTTTATCCAATTTCCTTATGTGGCAGCATGCGTACAGCGAGTTTTATTTTACGGACACAGCCTGGCCGGATTTTAACCGGGAGGAGCTGCTGAAGGCGATTGAAGCTTATACAAAGCGTGACCGGAGATACGGCAGGGTGTAGAGTACGCGGGAGTAATGAGAGATTGATCGTTTGGCAAACAGAGTTGAAATAACGACGGAGCGATGAGAGATTGCTTGGTATACAGAGTTGAAATGACGGTGGAGCTGGAATCATTTTTTGCGGCCATAGAGACGGGGTATCTCAGGAAAGGAAAGACACATGTTTAAGACAAGACTGGCAAGCGGCGTGGTGCTTGTCATATTGGCATTATTATTTATCATACACGGAGGGTATCTGCTGTTGACGGTGCTGGGAATCATCTCCCTGATCGGCATGTATGAGCTCTATCGTGTGCTTAAAGTGGAAAAGAGTATCGGGATCGCCGGGTATATTGCGGCGGCGCTCTATTATCTGAATCTGGCGTTTGGTTTTCTGCCGGATATCATGGCGCTGATTATGGGCTTCCTTATCGTGTGTATGTGTATTTTTGTCTTTGGCTATCCCCGTTTTCATGCGGCGCAGGTATTCGGTACCTTTTTCGGGTTCTTTTATGTTGCGGTGATGCTTTCCTGCATTTATCTTACCCGTTCGCTGGCAGGAGGCGCATACCTGGTCTGGCTGATTTTCCTCTGCTCCTGGGGGTGCGATACCTGTGCCTATTGTTTCGGGATGCTTTTCGGCAAGCACAAAATGTCGCCGAAATTAAGCCCGAAAAAGTCCGTGGAGGGTGCGGTCGGCGGTGTGTTCGGCGCTGTTGTGCTGACTTTGATTTACGGATTTCTTTTTAAAAGTTCTATGGGCGCGGATGTCCCGTATATTATGATGATGGCGGGAATCTGCGCGGCGGGAGCGCTGATATCCATGGTCGGGGATCTGGCGGCTTCGGCCATTAAGCGAAATTATGAGATAAAGGATTACGGAAAACTGATTCCCGGGCATGGCGGGATACTGGACCGCTTTGACAGCGTGATTTTCACGGCGCCGATTATTTATTATCTGTCGCTGTATCTGATACCGATGGTTCAAATCTGAGATGTGCACTGCAGAGCATACAAAAATCTGAGATATGCACTGCAGAGCATTCAACCGTACAGTCGAAGTATCACTATAAAAAGCAGGATGGAGAGGAAACATGAAGACAATAGCAGTCCTTGGATCCACGGGATCCATCGGAACGCAGACGCTGGATGTCGTGCGCCAGCATAAAGATGACTTCCGGGTGAGCGCGCTCTCGGCGGGAAATAATATTGAACTGCTGGAGCAGCAGATACGGGAGTTTCATCCGGCGCTGGTTTCCGCAGGGACGGAGGAAAAAGCAAAAGAGCTGCGGGTTCTGACCGCGGATATGGATATAGAAATCACATACGGCATGGAAGGGCTTCTGGCTGTGGCGACGCAGAAAGAGTCAGATATATTAGTGACAGCGGTGGTTGGTATGATGGGCATCCGACCAACTATGGCGGCAATCCGGGCCGGAAAGGATATCGCTCTGGCAAACAAGGAGACGCTGGTGACCGCGGGGCATCTGATCATGCCTTTGGCGGAGGAGTACGGGGTACAGATCTTGCCGGTGGACAGCGAGCATTCTGCAATTTTCCAGTCCTGGCACGGGGAGAGAGCCTGCGGCAACGCGATTGATAAAATTCTACTGACCGCTTCGGGCGGCCCGTTCCGCGGGAAAAAGAGGAAAGATCTGGAGACGGTGACGCTGGAGGACGCTCTCCATCATCCGAACTGGTCTATGGGGAGAAAAATCACTGTGGATTCCGCGACAATGGTGAACAAAGGTCTGGAAGTGATGGAGGCTAAATGGCTGTTTGGCGTGGAACTGGATCAGATTCAGGTGGTGGTGCACCCTCAGAGCGTGATTCACTCCATGGTGCAGTATGCGGATGGTGCGGTGATTGCGCAGCTCGGCACACCGGATATGCGGCTGCCGATCCAGTACGCGCTCTATTATCCGGAACGAAAATATCTGAATGAGGAGCGGCTGGATTTTTACCGTCTTGCCACGCTCACATTTGAACAGCCGGATATGGAGACGTTTCAGGGGCTGAAGCTGGCGGTTGAGGCGATGAAGAAAGGCGGAAATATGCCGACGGTCTTTAACGCAGCGAATGAAAAGGCGGTTGCACTGTTCCTCGATCAGAAGATCCGGTTCCTGGAAATCGCGGAGCTGATCGGAGAGTCGATGGCGGACGCTGCTTTTATAGAAAAACCGGACCTGAAGGATATTCTGGCCACGGAGCAGGCTGTCTATGACAGGATTGCAAAGGTTGTCGCGGCAAATGGCGGCAAATGATAAAAACATAACATCGGGCAGCCGGAATGAGGGGAAAAAAGTAAGGGGAGAGAAAGGGAACAGGTAAAAATTTGATTGTAAAATATATCGTAGCAATTATTTTGTTCAGCATTATCATACTTTTCCATGAATTGGGTCACTTTCTCCTGGCGAAAGCCAACAACATCCGCGTGAACGAGTTTTGTCTCGGCTTCGGACCAACGATTGTCGGTTTTACAAAAGGTGAGACAAAATATTCTCTCAAACTACTCCCCTTTGGCGGTGCCTGCATGATGGAAGGGGAGGACAGCGAGAGCGACGACGAGCGTTCTTTCCAGAAAAAATCTGTCTGGGCAAGGATCAGTGTGGTAGCCGCCGGACCCATCTTTAATTTTATTATAGCTCTGATTTTTTCCGTGATCATTATCGCCAGCCTTGGAGTGATGAAGCCGGTGGTCGGTGATGTCATGGAGGGGTATTCTGCGGAGGAAGCCGGTCTGCAGGCCGGTGACGAGATCATAAAGCTGGGTAATAAAAATATTCATTTTTATAAGGAAGTCAGTATGTATTCCCTGTTTCACGAGGGCGAGACGGTGACCGTGACTTATCTGCGGGACGGCGAGACTTATTCGACGACGCTGACGCCGACGTATGATGAGGAGAGCGGCCGCTACCTGTACGGTATTTACGCCGAGAGTTCCTATACGAAATTCGGTCCGGCAAAAACCGTCTTATATGGAATCTATGATGTGAAATACTGGATTCAGTATACTTTTAAAAGCCTGGAGATGCTGGTCACGGGTCAGGTCACGGTGAATGACCTCTCCGGACCGGTCGGCATTGTAAAAACTATTGGGGATACCTACGAGGAGAGCATGGCGGACGGGTATTTTTATGTCTTCTTGAATATGCTGAATATCGGGATACTCCTGTCGGCGAATCTGGGGGTTATGAACCTGCTGCCGCTTCCGGCATTGGACGGCGGGCGGCTGGTGTTCCTGTTTATCGAGGCGATACGGGGAAAACGCATCAGTGAGAATAAAGAGGGCATGGTGCACCTGATCTGACTGATGTGTCTGTTTGCGCTGATGATTTTTGTGATGTTTAATGATGTAAGAAAATTGTTCATATGATACAAGGGACAAAAGGTCGAAAATCGAATGCTTGCATTTGCATTTGCGACCTTGAGGACCGCAAAAACATGAGGAAGTAGCAAATTTGACTGGTTTTTAGTCAAATTTAGCGGATTCCGAATGTTTTTCAGATTGCGAAAACGGTT
>JAJQCB010000136.1 GCA_021203005.1 Clostridiales bacterium
CCGGGCGGATTCCGGACTTTCACCGGTTAGAAACGTGCGCCGCCAGGCACACGTTCGATCACAGAAATCAGAGATTTCTTATCTTACTTAACTCATCTCACTTCACCCGGCATCTTCCACGCGTCGTGATCCGTATGCAGCAGTTCATGCGACTTATGGGAAAGCGGTTTTTCAAAGTAATCCTTATACGCCTGGATGACAGACGGATTCTCGTGAGAGAAGCGGATCGGATTGTTGCGGTCCAGCTCATAGAGCTGCTGTCCGCGGACATCCGCCATCTCCACGCCGTCGCGGATCGGCTGTCCGCCGCCGCCGGCACAGCCGCCGGGGCAGGCCATGACTTCCACGAAGTGATACTCCGCCTCGCCGGAACGGCATTTTTCAATCAGCTTCCGGGCGTTGCCCAGGCCGTGGGCGATAGCCGCTTTTACTTTGACGCCCGCAATCTCCACTTCAGCCTCCTTGATGCCGTCCATGCCGCGCGCCACGGAAAAAGCATCCGGGTCGGGGTTATGCCCCTCCAGCACGTAGGACGCAGTCCTGAGAGCCGCCTCCATCACACCGCCGGTCGCGCCGAAGATAACAGCCGCGCCGGAACCGACACCCAGAGGCATGTCAAACTCTTCCTCGGGAAGCAGCGCCGGAATCAGCATCTCCGCCTTGATGATGCGGTCGAATTCCCGGGTAGTCAATGCCAGATCCACATCCTGTCCCGCGCCCGCGTCATTCATTACCGGCAGGTCACACTCCGCCTTTTTCGCCATGCAGGGCATGATGGAGGCGCAGAAAATCCGGGAAGGATCCACGTCAAGGATCTGCGCGTAGTAGCTCTTGGTCACCGCGCCGAACATCTGCTGCGGCGATTTTGCCGTGGACAGGTTCGGTGTCATATCCGGATACTGGGATTTCAGGAAGCGCACCCAGCCCGGACAGCAGGAGGTGAACATCGGCCACTGATAGTCATCCGGATGCTGCAGACGCTCAATCAGCTCCGAGCCTTCCTCCATGATGGTCAGGTCCGCTGAGAAATTCGTGTCAAACACATAGTCCGCACCCAGAGCCCGGACAGCCGCCGCCATGCGCTTCTCTGTCGCCATCTGCTTCGGCAGGCCGATGCCCTCGCCCCAGGCTGCGCGGACAGCGGGGGCAATCTGAACGACGACGATTTTATCCGGATTATGTATCGCATCCATCAGCTTTGCACAGTCATCTCTCTCATGGAGCGCGCCCACCGGGCAGTGGGTCACGCACTGTCCGCAGACCGCACAGTCGGCGTTCTCAATTTTCCGGTTTCCGCTGACATCCACGCTGGTGCGCTTTCCTGTATTGACCAGGTCCCAAATACCAAGAGTCTGAATTTTCTCACAGACCTGGACGCAGCGCATGCATTTGATACATTTTCCGGCATTGCGGATTAACGGAAATTCCCGGTTCCAGGTTTTTTGCTCATAGGAACGCTTATAGGGAAGGCGGCCGATATTAAGCGTATTGGCCACCTCCTGAAGCGAGCAGTTGCCGCTCCTGGTGCAAGAGGTACAGTTCGTGTTGTGTTTTGAAAGGATAAACGCCACATTCATCCGTCTCGCATGCTGCACCTTCTCGCTGTTAGTGATGACCTCCATCCCCTCCTCCACTTTTGTGTTGCAGGAGGATACCAGCATATCTTTTCCTTTTAATTCCACCACGCAGACACGACAGGCGCCAATCTCATTGATGTCTTTCAGATAGCAGAGCGTCGGTATCTTGATACCGGCTATGGAAGCAGCCTCCAGAATGGTCGTCCCCTCTTTTACCTGTAATTTTTTATGATTAATCGTAATGTTTACCATATCTCCTGACGACCTCCTCTCAGCACACTGCACCCATGGCGGTCACACCGCAGACAGCGGCTCGCCTCACGGTATGCTTCCTCATCGCTCATCGGCAGCTCCACGCCATCAAAACTCTCTTTGCGCGTACAGGCCTCCGCCTCGCGGAGGTTCACCCTGCCGCTGGCCACTTTATCGTTGAGCAGCGGCTCCGGAATATCCACATCGCAGGTGACAGGATGGTGGTATCCGAGATATTCATCAATATTTGCCGCGGCCACTTTTCCGCCTTCGATGGCACGGATGACTGTGGCTGCGCCCAGCACACACTCGCCGCCGGCAAAAATGCCGTCCATCTCGACCGCTCCGGATTCATCCGCCACGATTCTTCCCCGGTTGACCGGAATACCATACTCCGCAAAGGGTCCGGACACGATATCCTGTCCGACCGCGACCAGAATGATATCGCAGGCCATGCGTACTTCCGGCTTATTGGCATTTCTGGGTGCGGGACGGCCGTTCTTTACCTGGCCGATTACCTGAGGCTGTACCCAAAGAGCCGCAGCTTTTCCTTCCTCATCCGCCTCGATGCGGACCGGCGCGTTTAAGGTCACCATCTCCACGCCCTCCGCCAGAGCGCTCTCCACTTCCTCAGCCAGAGCCGTCATATCCTCCTGCCGTCTCCGGTAAACGACCTTTACCGATGCGGCATGGCAGCGAACCGCTGTCCTCGCGCAGTCCATAGCGACATTGCCGCCGCCGACCACAATGATATCTTTGCCGGTGTAATCCGGATAATTGTCGTCCCCGATCTCCCGGAGCATTTTAACAGCAGAAATCACGTTTTCACTGTCCTCACCCTCCAGGCGGAGCTTTTTATCTGTGTGCGCGCCGATGGCCACATAGACGGCGTCATACTCTGCGCGCAGCTGCTTCATCTCCTCTGTGCCGATCGGCGTCTCCGTCTTTACCTCAATGCCCGTTGAGAGAATCGCATCCAGATCCTGCTGCAGACGCTCCCGCGGGAAGCGATAATTCGGGATACCGTAGCGCAGCATGCCGCCCAGCTGTTTTTTCTCCTCAAATACGGTGCACTGATGTCCCATCAACTGCAGGAAATAGGCGGCGGTCAGGCCGCTCGGCCCGCTGCCGATCACGGCGACTTTCTTTCCGGTGGACGGGTTGCAGGGCGGCGTGGGAACGGAATCCGCCGAGGCGTGATCCACCACATACCGCTTTAACGCGCGGATATTCACCGCATCGTCAATCATTTTTCTCCGGCACCGCCGCTCACAGGGGTGCTCACAGATCAGCGCGCAGGCTGTCGGGAACGGGTTGTCCTTGCGGATCAGACGGATCGCGTCGTCCGCCCTCCCGGCCGCTGCCAGCGCGATATAGCCCGGCACATCCACATGTGCGGGACAGAGTGTCACGCACGGGATCGGCTGCTCAAAGGATCCGGAACAGGTGTGCTGCTGCACATGAGAAAGATAATCCTCCTCAAAACCGTCCAGTCCTTTCAGTACCATGTTGGCCGCCTCAAAGCCGATGGCACAGTCGGCGGACACGCGGATAGTCTCCGCCGTCTCCTTAATCAGCGCCAGGGTCTCCATCGTGGCCCGGTTGTCAAGTACATCCTCCAATAATTCTGCCAGTCTCCCCAGACCGATCCGGCAGGGAACACATTTGCCGCAGGTCTGCGCGTAGCACATCTGCAGAATCGCAAGCTGCTGCTCCACCGCACAGACTCCGGGCGGGTTCGCCGCGATGCGCTGGGCAATCTGGGCGCGCAAATCTTCCCCGAAAGCCCGCATCTTACCGGTCTCAACCACTGATAATCTGCTCATAGTTACTCCTCCTCTTACCGTTTTTTACATCTATCGCTAATGATTTTTATCACCAAAAGCTCACATTTACCCCATTACTATTTAGAATACTCCCCCCCTCATGCTCTAAAACAACAGCTGTACTCCCGGATATTTTGTTACAGGTTTAATTTCAGCTGCACCTCCTCCTGCGCCTCCTGCTTGAACTCCTCCACCTGTTCCGCGTCCAGAGTCGGCAGGTCGTCAGTGGACTGCACCCCGAAACAGCGCAGGAACTCCTCCGTCGTCCCGAATAAAATCGGCCGGCCCGGCGCGTCCAGACGCCCGATTTCCCGGATCAGGTTATACTCTACCAGGCGGTTGATCGCGTGCTCACAGGAAACGCCGCGGATTTTCTCGATCTCCACACGGGTCACCGGCTGCTTGTAAGCTACAATGGACAGCGTCTCCAGCAGCACATCGGTCAGCACATGCCGTTTCGGTTGCTTCGCAATGCGGATCAGATATTCATACTGGCTGACTTTGGTGCACATCTGATACGAGCCGTCCAGCTCAATAATCTGAAGTCCGCTGTACTGTGCGCTGTAGCGGTCGCCCAGGCTCTGAATCACCCGCTTTGCATCTGCATCGGAAATATCCAGTGCGGCCGCAATCCTGGAAAGCTCCACGGAATCGCCCATGGCAAAAAGAATCGCCTCCACGGCCGCCTCATATTCTTCTATCTTCATCAGCAAATTCCTTTCTAAAAACAGTGTCACTTACAAAAGCTCCCCGGCGGCACTATCGACGGCCTCATCCGCATCTTTCTCCGCATGCCCGCTCCGATCCGTCCGGACAATCTCAATCTCCCCGAAAATCTCATCCTGCTGCGCCGTGATCTCGCCCATTTTCATCAGCTCCAGCACAGCCAGAAAGGTGACCACCACCTCTATCCTGCTGTTCTGCCGTTCAAGCAGTTCCCGGAAGGAACAGGATTGGTGCGTCTTAAGAAAACGCTCCAGATAAGAAAGTTTGTCCTCCACCGATATCTGTTCTTTTTCAATCTTACCGAACTTTGAGCGGATCGGATCGACTTTTTCCGCCTGACGGCTCATCACCGACCGGAAAATCCGGTGAAGCGCACTCAGGTCCAGACCTTCGGTAAGTTTTTCCAGATCTACCGGTTCCTCATACTCACGCACCGCATCCGGCAGATCCGGCGCCCGGAAAAGCTGCATAGCCGCATCCATCTGACGGCCCTTTAATTCCATGGACATGTACTTGTACATCTTATATTGCAGCAGCTGTTCCACAAGTTCCGCACGGGGATCCTCTTCCTCCTCATCCTCGCTCTCCTCTTTCGGCAGCAGCCACCGCGCCTTGATATCCAGAAGCGTCGCCGCCATGACCATAAACTCGCTCATGATATTCAGGTCCTGCCGCTGCATCTCGCGGATATATTCCAGATACTGGTCTGTGATCTCTACGATGGGGATATCATAAATGCTGACTTTATTTTTATCCAATAAATGAAGAAGAAGGTCCAATGGGCCTTCAAATACTTCCAGTTTCACACTTAAATCCATACTACGATCTCCAACTGCGTCCCCGTACAAATACATATTCCCCCTAATCATTTTACAGTAATACGGAAAAAATGCAAGAAATTTCTCATAATTCTGTCAGATTGCAAGGACACAGGAAAATATTTCCGCATAATTCGCGCCGCTTCCGGAATATCAGAAGTTTTTTTCAATACATATTAGTAAACCCCGCAAAATGGATATTTCTGATGAAAAAAATACTTTCTCTGTTGTTTATCCTGATTTTCAGCTGTCTGCTTCCGTTTTCCGCCGCCGCTGCCGAATCCGGGCCGGAGACCTCGGCACCGTCGGTGCTGCTGATGGACGCGGACACCGGCACCATCCTGTACGCAAAGGATGAGGCCACCGAGCGCCCGCTCGCCAGCGTAACCAAGGTTATGACTCTCCTTCTGATCTTTGAAGCCATCGATAACGGTCAGATCTCCTTAGAAGACACGGTGACCGTCTCAGAACACGCCGCCGGTATGGGAGGCTCCCAGGTATTCCTGGAACCCGGCGAGACGCAGACCGTGGATACCATGATCAAATGCATTGTTGTCGCCAGCGCCAACGACGCCAGCGTCGCCATGGCAGAACACATCTCCGGTTCCGAAGAAACCTTTGTCGAACAGATGAACGCCCGCGCCGCTGAGCTTGGCATGGAACATACCCATTTTGTCAATGCCTGCGGTCTGGACGCGGACGGACACTATTCCTGTGCACTGGACATCGCGCTGATGTCGCGGGAACTGACCGTGAATCACCCGGAGATCTTTGACTATACCGCCATCTGGATGGAAGATATCACACACCACACAGCCAAAGGCGACAGTACTTTTACCCTGAGCAGCACCAATAAACTGTTGAAACAGTATGAGTATGCCACAGGGCTGAAAACCGGCTCCACCAGCCAGGCGAAATTCTGTCTCGCAGCCACAGCGACAAAGGATGATGTCAATCTGATTGCGTCCATCATGGCGGCGGATGACAGCGCTTCCCGGATTTCCGACGCCGTCAGCCTTTTTACGTGGGGCTTTGCCAACTGCACTGTTTTCTCCGATGACAACACCGATCTCCTTGCAGATATTCCTGTCACCGGCGGCGTCTCTGACACAGTCGCCATCCGCTACAGCGATTCGTTCCGCTATCTGGATACCACTGGCTCTGCGGATTCTCTGGAAAAAACACTCTCCCTACCGGAAACACTGGAGGCGCCGGTCACGGAAGGCGATGTGATAGGCTCCGCCATCTATACGCTGGGCGGGACAGAGATAGGGACCGTGGATATTGAGGCGGCGGAATCCGTCGACGAAATGAAGTTGAAAAATGCAATGGAGCAGGTGTTCCAACGCCTGCTCCTGGGGTCTGACCCCGGAAACTACAGTTTATAAAATCTTTTCAAAAATTTAATCTTATTTATAAAAACTTCCCGGGGTCTGACCCCGTGTTTCACAGCAGCGCGTCTACCCGCACCGTCCCCCAGCTTTTCCCATGTCTCTCCTCTCCCACCGGCTTTGCCGCGTAAAACAGCCGCATTTTTACTTCATTTGGAGTCAGAGAGGGATAAGCAGACAGAAGCAGCGCGATTACACCGGAGAGCACCGGAGCCGCCATAGAGGTTCCGCTCTTTCTCGCATACCCGCCTTTCCGGTTGGCGCAGCTTAAGATATTGGTTCCCGGCATCAGAATTTCCGGTTTGACGACACACTCCGAGGTGGGACCCCTGCCGGAATATCCCTTGCCGCGTGGAGAATTCCACTCGTCATCGATACTTCCGACTGTAATGATCTTGCGGGAAATACCCGGACTGGTGATCGTATTTTCGCCCGGCCCGTTGTTCCCGGCTGCAGCGATTACCACAATCCCGCTGTCCCAGGCCTTTTCCACCGTGCTGACCAGAAGGCTTTGCATGCCCGGCCGGGCCGCGTCCGTCATTCCCACCGATATATTAACGATACGGACAAATCTGCGGTGCCGCCGTTTTTTCTCCATCAGATCCTCCAGAGCCTGACAGGCATGCTCGATCTTCCCATTTCCGTTCTGATCCAGAATCTTACATCCCAGCAGGCTGCAGGCGGGCGCCACACCGTGAATCTTTGTTTTACTCTGCGCTCCTATGATACCGCTGATATGAGTTCCATGCCCGTTGTCGTCATAAGGTTCCGTCCTCTCTTCCACGTAATCCCTGAAATATGATACCCTGCCCGTAAGATCCGGGTGCAGGGCAACTCCGGTATCCAGTACCGCCACGCCGATGCCCCGGCCGGTGATGCCGCGCTCATAGGCGTAAGCCGCATTGATTTCTTTTAAAATTCGTTCCATATTTCACCTTTTCCATCACAGATATCAGAAAGCGAAATCTGAGCCGTAACGATAACTGTAAAATAGTTGTTTCGCTTTACAGGCAGAATAATCAGATTATCTGCAATTCACTATACTGATATCATATGTTTTTATGCCAAAAAAGGTTTTCGGGTACTGTTCCTTACGCACCCCTGCGCATATAAAACGGCGGTCGGAATATTTCTTATCCTGCCGCCGTGCTTCCATACTTTTTAAGCCCACTGCATCTCATACAATTTCCGGTACGCACCGCCCTTTTTCATCAGCTCCTCGTGCGTCCCGCTCTCCTCAATCCCGTGATCCGTGAGCACAAGAATCCGTTCGGCATTCCGTATTGTGGAGAGCCGGTGAGCAATCACAAACGTGGTGCGGTCTTTCGCCAGTTTTTCCAGGGAATCCTGCACCACTTTTTCACTCTCATTATCGAGCGCGGAAGTCGCCTCGTCAAAAATCAGGATCGGGGGATTTTTCAGGAACACCCGCGCAATGGAAATTCTCTGTTTCTGCCCGCCGGACAGCTTCACGCCGCGCTGGCCAATGTCCGTGTCGTACCCGTCGGGGAATCCCATGATAAACTCATGGGCGTTGGCATTTTTCGCCGCCTCAATAATCTCCTCCCTGGAAGCGCCCGGACGGCCATATCCTATGTTTTCTGCAATCGTTCCGGCAAAAAGATAGACATCCTGCTGCACGATACCGATCTGATTTCTCAGGTCTTTCTGTTTCAATGTGCGGACATCCTGCCCATCCACCAGCACGCGCCCGCCTGCCACATCATAAAAGCGGGGAATCAAGCTGCAGAGTGTGCTCTTTCCGACGCCGGAGCTTCCGACCAGAGCCACATACTCCCCGGCATGCACCGACAGGTTCACATGATTTAACACCATCTGATCGCTCTCCGCATAGTGGAACGTCACATCATCAAAGTCAATATCGCCCCTCACATCCGCGAGCGGTCCGGCATCTTCTGCGTCCTGAATGTCCGGCTCCACAGCCAGCATCTCAGCAAAGCGGACAAAACCGGAATATCCGCGCTGAAATTGCTCCGTAAATGTGATCAGCGTCTTAATCGGGTCAGTAAACACATTGATATAAAGGAGAAATGTCACCAGGTCGGTAATGCTGCCGGTGCCTCGGGTGATCATAACGCCGCCCGCCATAATGACAAGCACAGTGATGGACATGGTAAATGCGGTCAGTCCGGAATTGTAGCCTCCCATATAGCGGTATGTATTCTTTTTGGCGTTCAGGAATCCCAGATTTCCGACCCTGAACTTTTCATTCTCAATCTCCTCGTTGGCAAAGGATTTCACCACGCGGATTCCGGACAGATTATCCTCGATCTGGCTGTTGATATCCGCGATTTTCGCCCGCTCCCTGCCGAAGGTGCGCTGCATTTTCGTGTTGAAAACATACGCAAACACCAGCATAAACGGAAGAAGGGCAAACGCCGCCAGCGTAAGCTTCGGACTGATGCAAAGCATAATCACCAGGGCACCGATGATCTTACTCAGAGAAATCACAATATTCTCCGGCCCGTGATGGAGCAGCTCTGTGATTTCAAACAGATCCGAGGTGATGCGGGACATCAGCTGCCCCACTTTCTGATCGTCGTAAAAGGTAAAAGAAAGCTTCTGATAGTGATTAAAAATCTCCGCCCGCATATCGTATTCCATTTTTGCACCCATCACATGGCCGTAATTAGAAATGAAATAGTTGCAGTACATCTGTCCCAGAATCAGGGCAAACAGAATGATGCCCAGGCGCAGGATCGTGCGCGCCGCCGTCTCACTCTCCCAGTACACGACCTGTGCCGTGATATACCGCACCACCAGCGGCACGATCAGAGACACCGCCGCCTCCCCAAAAGCAAAGCACATGTCCGCAAAAAAAATGCCCTTATAGGGTTTGTAGTAAGAAAGCATTTTTTTTAAATTATTTTTCATAAGGACTCCCTTTCTGTCTATTGATGCTCAAAAGCTATAATCTGAATATCGCAGCAAGTGCGAAGTACTGACCTGAATAGTTACCACTATACTACAATGAAAGGGGAAAAATCAAGTGCACTGAAAATACAAAAAATCGCCCCGATGCCTGTGTTCAGAGCCCGGAGCGATTTCCAAAGCAAAATATTATGGTTAAGGCAGATCACTTCTTCTCCAGAAATGTGTACACAACCGCCGCCAGTGCTCCTCCAATCAGCGGACCGACAATAAAAATCCACAGCTGAGCCAGAGCATCGCCGCCCGCGAAGATTGCCGGCATAAGGCTTCTCGCCGGGTTAACAGAAGTACCGGTCAGGGCAATGCCGAGGATATGTACCAGGGTCAGCGTCAGACCGATGACAAGTCCTGAAACCGCCGAGTTCTCCACTTTGCTCGTCACGCCGATGATCGCGATCACAAAGACAAACGTGAGAATGATCTCAACCAGCAACGCACCGCCAACCGTGCCGTTCTCCCAGCCGGCCTGAATCTGGTTCGCGCCGAAACCGCAGTCCCAGCCGAAAACCACGCCGAGCACTACACAGCCGAGTGCCGCACCGATAATCTGGGAAATCACATAACCCACGAATTCCACTGCAGACAGCTGCCTGCGGATCAGCATCGCAATCGATACCGCCGGGTTGATATGACAGCCCGAGATATTGCCGATACTGTAGGCCATAGCGACGATGACCAGACCGAAAGCCAGCGCTGTCAGAATGTAGCCGCCGCCGTTCGCGCTGTCACAGCCGACTGCCACTGCCGTGCCGCAGCCAAAAGTGACAAGGACAAAGGTGCCGATGATCTCGGCAATGTACTTTTTCATGTTTTCCATACGTAACACCTCCTGTTTCGTGATGGAGCTCTCTGCAGTTTCCATACTGCTTTTCGAGAGCAAATTGTGAATCTATTATCAAAATAAAGTGTATCATATAATAAATAGAATAACAACCGTGTAATTCATTTTTATTTGCAGTATACCGACACAGATTACT
Organism: Clostridiales bacterium; assembly: GCA_021203005.1. Taxonomy (GTDB): domain Bacteria; phylum Bacillota; class Clostridia; order Lachnospirales; family Lachnospiraceae; genus Eubacterium_I. The sequence continues at coordinate 10,520 of JAJQCB010000136.1, forward strand.
GCTATTTATGCAATTATACCGACAAATCAACGCAAGAAAAGCATGGGACAAAACAGGTAAAAATCACTCTCCCCCAGTTGTCTGAAAGTGAAATCAAACGCTTATAGACCACACGATCCAAAATGTGCTATACTGAAATCAGCGCAAACAACAGTCCAACCGCATAGAAAGGCAGAGAAAATATCATGACACCCAAAGAACAATATTACGAAACCATCGCCGGCACCATAATGAAAAACCTCGAAAAAAGAAGAATGACCGGCTACTACTGTCCCACCGCGAAAGAGGCAGCCGATCTGGCTATGTCGCTCATTCAACCGGGTGCGACCGTCGGAACCGGCGGCTCCATGACGCTGGAGAAATGCGGGATCATGTCACAGCTTCGCAGCAGAGAAGACATCACTTTTCTGGACAGAGCAGCTGCGAAAACACCGGAGGAAGCCACCGACATGCTCCATCAGATGCTGCTCTGTGACTCCTATCTTATGAGCACAAACGCCATCACAATAGACGGCGAGCTGGTCAACATCGACGGCAGCGGCAACCGTGTCGCCGCTCTGATCTACGGACCGAAAGATGTCATTATCGTGGCCGGTATGAACAAAGTCTGTCCGGATCTGCACTCTGCATACCGGAGGATCAAAGATATCGCCTCACCGCCAAACTGTGTACGGCTGAACAAAAATACGCCCTGTGCACAGACCGGCCGGTGCGGAGACTGCCTCGGCGAGGACAGCATCTGCAGCCAGACGGTCATCACGCGGCGCAGCGGCATCCGCGGCAGGATCAGGGTAATTCTGGTCGGGGAAGAGCTGGGGTATTAAGAATTGCAAAGTATTTTGTTAGCAGAAATTGAATCCGAAACACTAAAAACCAACAGGCAGCCGACTGTACAGGAAATCCTGTCAGTCGGCTGCCACACTCTCTCATAACACTCTACCTATACGATTGTATCTGCATATCCCTGAAATGAAAGCTCTGAAAAACAATACTACATCTTTCATTACATCCGTTCAGGAGCAGAAAACCCGAGCAGGTCAATCCCCGTTTCCAGCACGCTTTTCGTCAGCTCCAGCAATCGGATATATCCCGCCTGCACCGTTCTGTCTTCCTCCGCCATAATCTTTGTGGCGTGATAGAAACGGTTCAGCGCATTCGCCAGATCGTAAATATACGCACAGATTTTATGAGGTGCGGTCTCAAGGAACGCCGTCTCCGCCACACCGTTAAACTTCGCAATCTCCAGCATCAGATCCTTTTCCTCCGCTGCTCTCGCCGGCAGAATCTCACATCTTTCCGCGGACAGCCCCGCCTCCGCATATTTTTTCAGGATCGATTTGATACGGACGATGGTATAGAGGATGTAAGGTCCCGTGTTGCCCTCAAAGGAGATAAAGCGGTCTATATCAAAGATATAATCCTTGGACGCCTGGTTGGAGAGATCTCCGTATTTGAGGGCTGCCAATCCGACCACTTTCGCGATTTCATTCGCTTCCTTCTCACCGATGTCGCGATTTTCCATAATGCGGGTGTACACGGCCTCATTGATATCCGCGATCAGATGCTCCAGACGCATCACGCCGCCGTCCCTGGTCTTAAACGGCTTTCCGTCCTTGCCGTTCATCGTGCCGAACCCGACATTCACCATCTTCGTCTCCGGCTTCACATAACCCGCTTTTTTCGCCACACGGAAGACCTGTGTAAAATGCAGCTGCTGGCGCTTGTCCGCCACATAGATATATTCTACCGGTGCGTAATCCTTTTCGCGCTCCAGGATGGTCCCCAGATCGGAGGTCGCATAAAGCGCAGCGCCGTCCGACTTGCGGACGATACAGGGCGGTAATTCCTTGCTGTCTGTCTCTTCCGCGATATCCACGACCAGCGCACCCTGACTCTCATAGGCAAGCTCCCGGTCCACGAGATCCTGAATCAGGCCGGGTATGTACGGATCTGCATCACTCTCCCCTTTCCAGAGATCAAAATGCACATCCAGATTGTTATAATTTTTTTCCAGATCCGCCTTAGAGACACGCATAATATGCTCCCAGATCGCACGGTAAGGCGCGTATCCCTGCTGCAATTTTAACGTCGCCTGATGCGCCCGCTCGCTGAACGCCTCATCCTCCTTCGACTTTTTGCTCGCCGCCGGATAAATCTCTTCCAACTCTCCTATGGTAAACGGCGCCTCCTCCGGATATGCTCCGGTATAACTCTCATCAAAATAAACCAGCTCCGGCTGACGCTCCCGCAGCTCCTCGATGATCAGTCCCATCTGCAGCCCCCAGTCTCCGAGATGGACGTCGCCGATCATGTTGTATCCCATAAAACATCCCATGCGCTTGATACTCTCGCCGATGATGGCGGAACGCAGATGACCGACGTGGAGCGGCTTCGCCACGTTGGCTCCGCCGTAATCCACGATCACGGTTTCGCCGTGACCGATCTCCTCGACTCCCAGCTTCTCCGCGGCCTGCATCGCATTCATATAATCCGCCAGATACTGCTCCGACAGCTTCAGATTCAAAAATCCCGGCTTTACCGACTCCACGGATGAAAAAAAAGCATTGCCGGTTAAGGCCTGCGCCACATCGTCCGCAATCAGAAACGGCGCTTTTCTGTACGCCTTCGCCGCCGCCATCGCTCCGTTGCACTGAAATTCACACAGATCCGGCCGATTGGAGAGGGTCACCTTCCCATACTTTTCCTCATAACCGGCATTCACAAACGCCTTTGTCACTTCTATTGAAATCAGATCCAATAATTTTTCCATGCTGTTCTCCCTTACGTTTTCTCGCTTTTCCGAACAGTATAGCATTATTTTACGCCTGCTTCAAGCCCGGGATCTCAATCATGCAGCGTCAGATAATTTTTCATCGTTTTCAACGCAGATTTTTCCAGACGGCTGACCTGTGCCTGGGAAATATGAATCTCAGAAGCCACCTCCATCTGTGTTTTCCCCTCAAAAAAGCGAAGGCGGATGATACGGGATTCCCGTTCCCCCAGCCGTTTGATTGCGTCGCTCAACGAAAGCTGTTCCACCCACCGGTCTTCCCGGTTCTTTTTGTCGCTGATCTGATCCATCACATAAAGCGGTTCCCCGCCATCCGAGTAAACCGGATCATACAGGCTGACCGGCGTCTGGATTGCATCCAGGGCATAAACGATATCCTCTTTCGCAATACCGGTCTCCTGTGCAATTTCATTTAAGGTAGGCTCGGAATCCGATGTCCGCATCAGCTGCTCTTTCGCCTGCATGGCCTTATAAGCGGTATCCCGCAGAGAACGGCTGACACGGACACTATTATTGTCCCGAAGATAACGGCGGATCTCGCCAATAATCATCGGTACCGCATAAGTGGAAAATTTTACCTCCAGATTCGGGTCAAAATTGTCAATGGATTTAATCAGGCCGATACAGCCGATCTGAAACAGATCATCAATATTGTCACTGGTAGATGCAAATCGCCGGATCACGCTCAGCACCAGCCGCAGATTGCCGCGGATATAAGTCTCCCGCGCTTCCATATCTCCCCTCCGGATTTTTTCAAACAAATCCTTTTTCTCCGCCTCTTTTAAAACCGGAAGTGTGGAAGTATTTACTCCGCTGATTTCCACTTTATATCCCGCCATGCTGATCACCCTCCGTAAAAAAACTTTACTGAAAGAGTGCTCAAAATCACGGCAGCTTATACATAGAAAAAAAGAAAAAACGACGGATTTTCATCCGCCGCATCCGTTCAATCATACATTTGTCAATACTCCGCCTGGTCAATCAGAACCGCATGCAATACAAAGCGGTAATTATCTCCCGTGGAGGTACAGGTGGAAAGTGTCACAATCCTGTCACTGCAATCCGGCGTAATTCCAGTATTTTTAAGGGAACCGGCCACCATGGTGTCGATCAGGTTCTGGTAAACCTCGTCCGGCTCATAACCGACCGTGTAAATTTCACTGTCGTCCTTTACCTCCTCATAGGAAAAAACCTGATAGCGGTAAGCCGCTGTCTCAGTGTAGATCGTAAAACAGGGATTGGACTCATAAAAATTCTCCTCCCGTCTATATTTTTTCAGGCTCCCGAACATGGAGCCGTTTCTCATGTTATGACCGTAAATGATGTTATAGTAATCTGAGAAATCCGGCGCGTTGGCTGACTCCAGAAAAATACTGCCCGCCGAATAGGATTCCCCATAGAGATTTGTATGCAGATAGGTGTCATTTGTCTCCCCATACAAAATGGGGTAATCCACCGGAACCGCTTCCGTATCGTCAAAACGGAGCCACCCGATGACATCCGCATTGATTGCTTTTAAGGCGTCAAAATCAATCTGCACTGCAGCCCAGTCATATCCGTCGCCATCCTCTGCGGAAACGGATGTATCCTCTTCCGCATCCTCTCCGAGGTCTACAAATTCTCCGACAAGCTCCCGGTAAGTATCTTCCGACATCTTATAGTCCAGAAGAATCGGAATCAGTTTTGAAAGAGAAAATGCCATCACAGCAATAGCCGCAACCAGGATAACTGTGTTGAGCAGCTTCCCGTTTTTTTTCTCTTGGCGCTCTGTATTTTTTTGATTTTTCCCTGACATGTTTTCTTACTCCCCTTTGCATAGCAGATAAAGCGCACGATTTTCACATGACGTACTTCAATAAATCACCACAGGATATCCGATCTGCACATTCTCATAGACCGTCTTCATCGCGGACAGAGGCGTGTTGACGCATCCGTGGGAACCGTTCGTCTTATAAATGCTTCCGCCGAAAGAATCCCGCCAGGTCGCATCGTGAATACCCACGTTTCCGTTAAACGGAAGCCAGTAACTCACCTCCGTGTTATAATCCTGTCCGCTCAGGGTATAATCCGTGATGCGTGCGTCGACTGCCCACACGCCTCCGGACGGCGTGTCATACCCTCTGGCGGAATTACCCGTCACCACCGGTGTGGAAACCACGCAGGTGCCGTCCACATAGACCCACATCGTCTGCGCTGAGATGCTGATTTCCACATAGGTGTCCCCGATATCATCCGTGTCCCGGCAGATTCCGCTGTAGCGGTATTCCGGCTCCACAGTCACCGACTCTCCCGCCTCCAGAAGCTCTAAAAGCTGTTCTGTGGTACTGCTCTGGTTGATCAGCCATCCATAGTCTCCGCCTTTCAGTGTAATCTCTGAACCGCCGGTGGTCGTAAAGGAATGGGACAATCCGAAGGTATCTGTCTCATATGCCATCTCATAGACATAGTCCGCCACAGCCTCTTCATCAATCTCATAAGTGAAATCATCGCCAAAAACAATCCACTCTGAGATCACATCACCGTCCACCACCATAGTCCGGTCGCTGAAATCATAGGTAATCTCAATGTCGATCAGATTATTTAACGCTTCACATTCCGCAGTCAGATCCTCGTTATCCTGATAAATCTCCGGCGCCGCATAACAGGAGAGCTCATCCAGAGAAACCGCGTTTTCGCCGCTGTAAACAGCTTCTGAAATAACCGGATATACCGTATCATATTCCAGCTGGTTCCCGTATGTTTCCTCCTGTATAACATAAACGCCGTCCGCATATTCCAGGCAGGCGTCTGTGGGAGCCGTCATATTCTCCTCCTGCATGCAGGAAAGAGCGCTGACCGCCTCACTGAGCAGGGTTTCATCCGCTGTCACATTAATCTCGTGATCATCTGTCGTGGTGGCAAACATAAAAATCCACAACAAAGTACGCTGTTCCTCCAACAGCTGGTCTATCTCTCCCTGATCGTCATACTCCAGATCAATCTGATCTGCCGTAACTGTCTCCTCACCGTCCCGGGTCGTGATCGTCAGAGTATATTCCGCAACCTTATCCTGAACCTGTTCCTTTATGGAATCCACGGTCTGTCCGCGCATCGCAATGCCGAAAACAGTCCCTGCGCCGTAGAAATGACTGCTGAAATACACGCAGCCCGCTATGTACACAACAGCCGCCGCTATCACAATAATCAGAAACACCTTAAAAAAAGCCGAATTTCTCCGGCGCTGCCGTCTTAATTCCTGTCTCAGTTTTGTCTTCTGTGTCAATGTCAATTCCTCTTCGTATGTAACCTGCTTTTATCTTATAATAGCTGATTTTTTTCAATCATCAACCTTTCTCACAGAATTTTAACATAATTGTAAAATATTTAACTCATTTACTCGTATTTCATAATTTCTTTTTTCATACTCTTCATAATCTTTTTTTCCAGACGGGAAATATAGGACTGTGAAATTCCCATCAGATCTGCAACCTCTTTCTGCGTATATTCTTTCCCATTCACAGTAGCCATTCCATAGCGGAGCTCAATGATTCTGCGCTCCCGGGCCGACAACTTACCGATTGCGCGCTTGAGAAGCTTTTTCTCCACCTCTGTCTCCATATCTTTATAAATGACATCCTCCTCCGTTCCCAGAATATCCGAGAGCAGCAGCTCATTCCCATCCCAGTCAACATTCAGAGGTTCATCAAAGGACACCTCCAGCTTCATTCTGCTCGTTCTGCGCAGATACATCAGGATCTCATTCTCAATGCAACGCGACGCGTAGGTGGCCAGCTTAATCTTTTTGGTCGGATTGTATGTATTGATCGCCTTGATCAGACCGATCGTTCCGATGGAAATCAGATCCTCCACACCGATTCCGGTATTATCAAACTTCTTTGCAATATAAACCACCAGGCGCAGATTATGTTCGATCAGCGTCGACCGCGCTTTTGCCCCATCCGCGGAGCCAAGCATGGAAATGCAGTCGCTCTCCTCCTCTGTTTTCAGCGGAGGAGGCAGCACATCCGTTCCTCCGATATAATGGATCTCATTAGACTTTAAAAAAAGCAGATTCTGTATCGTTGGTATCAATTTGAGCTGAAATCTTCCGGGTACCGAAACCTTTAAATACATAAACTATTCTCTCCCTTAACCAAAGATTGCCACATTTAAAAGCATCTGCACATCGACTGCCTTCATCAGACTTCCGCTGTGAAGGCCAACCGGAGGTGCCAGAATTTCTCTGACCGTACCTTTCAGATAAACATCCATCTTATCCAACACTATGATTTCTACGCAGGCTTCGTCTGTCCCGATGGTTCTGCAATCTACTCTGTCCGCTGCCCCCGGACTGCACAGCCAACCGTCCGGCAAAGCATCCCTGCTGACAACGCTGACCGGCTGCCCGGTTTTGGGATGCCGCAGGAGGTTCCCTGAATCACAATAAGCTTTCACAGGAACACGCTGCCCGCGAAACCACAGGTCAACTGCACAGACCCATCCTGTCACACGCCGTCTGATCTGCCACAATACAAACAGTGCCATCGCAAGAATACCGCTAAACAGAATCACTCCTGCCGAATCCAGCTTCATCTGCAGCCGGAGACTTTCCTGCACGCCCCCGGCCACCAGCAACAGCAGATAAACCGACAGCAGCTGGGAGAGAAAATCTTTCCAGCACTTTGGAGAAAAAACCAGGAGTGCCATCACCGGGTTTAGCGCCATATGTACTGCCAGCACATACCACAGCCAGGCCGGCAGCACGAGCAGAAGTAAAATACTCGCCGCAGATGCCGCCGCAGACGCAAAAAATATACGCCGGGGCGATGCGTTCCGGCTGCAGCAGACAGCTGCCAGGATCAAAGCCGCCGCATCCATCAGAAAATTATTCAGGAAAAATACATCTATGTACCATTCATATATCATACCTCACCTCCCTGGCATCATCATATAAAAAAACCCGCGATTTTTTTGTCAAAATCGCGGGGTGATCTTCTATTATTCAAAATAAATATCTTATCTTCTTGTAGACTTCAGGAAATCCGGAATCTTGATGTCTTTCTGTGCAACGGACGGTGTCGGATTCTTCGGTCTCTGTACGGTATTGATATTCTGTACGGGCTGCTGCGGCGCAGCAGATGTCTTGCCGGATACAGAAGCTGTCCTGGAGAGGTTCATAGAAGATGCGCTGCCGCCGAATCTGGATCCAAGTCCGGACATCACGCTCGGCGACTCCGCCGGTGCCTCCAGACCGGTAGCGATGACCGTGATCGTAGCCGCATCCGGCACAGACTCATCATACTTCGCACCGAAGATAATATTGGCCTCTTCGCCGGTCAGATCCTGTACATAACTTGCCGCGTCATTGGCATCCATCAGGGAGATATCACCGGAGATATTGATGATGACATGGGATGCGCCCGTGATGGTAGTCTCAAGCAGCGGACTGGATACAGCCATCTTCACCGCCTCCAGCGCCTTGTCGTCTCCGCTTGCTGCGCCGATACCGATATGAGCCATACCCTTGTCTTTCATAACGGTCTGTACATCTGCAAAATCCAGGTTGATCAGCGCCGGGAGGTTGATCAGATCTGTGATGCCCTGCACGGCCTGCTGCAGCACCTCATCCGCTTTCTTCAACGCATCCGGCATCGTGGTTCTTCTGTCTACGATCTCAAGCAATTTATCGTTGGGGATTACAATCAGTGTGTCGACATTGTCCTTCAGATTATCAATACCGAGCAGCGCGTTGGTCATGCGCTTCTTCGCCTCAAACTTAAACGGCTTCGTCACAACGCCTACCGTGAGAATGCCCATGCTTTTGGAAATGCGGGCGACCACCGGAGCAGCTCCCGTGCCTGTCCCGCCGCCCATACCGCAGGTAACAAACACCATATCCGCTCCCTCAAGCGCTTTCCCGAGCTCCTCCTCGCTCTCCTCGGCTGCCTTCTCTCCGATCTCAGGCTGTGCGCCGGCGCCGAGTCCTTTCGTCAGCTTCTCTCCGATCTGAATCAGCGTGGGCGCCTTGCAGAGCGTCAAAGCCTGCTTATCGGTGTTAATCCCGATAAATTCAACTCCCCCGATATTCTCATCTATCATACGGTTCACGGCGTTGTTGCCGGCTCCTCCGATACCCACTACTATAATTTTTGCGCTGGACTCAGCCCCTATAGACATAATCTCGACCACGACAGTTCCTCCTTATATATCATACGTTCGCGTATATTTTCTTAAATTTTTATAGTCAATTTATACACAATTTTCAGAC
>JAJQCB010000259.1 GCA_021203005.1 Clostridiales bacterium
TCAATCGCTATGGATTTTTTAGGTGTTCAACTTCATTTTACAATCGACCAATATGTTTCAAACGGTATTCCGGGAAGAATTGCTTCTCTGACCCTTACAGTTTATGGAATTATGACGATGATCGGAGCTGTGATAACCGGATTCCTGGGGCAGAAATTTCGGATGAAGAATGCGCCGGCCGGCGTTTACGGCATTCGGGTCATCATAGCGCTTGCGTTTTTACTTCTGCCAAAGACCATCCCATTTGCATTTGCTGCAACCGCAATGCTGGGACTGACCGGGGACTCCACGGTTCCGCCTACCACTGGAATTATCAGCAAAAAGATAGGTGTCGCCCGGATGGCAGTGGTTTATGGCTCTATCTTTATCGGACACCAGATCGGCGCTTTTTTCAGCGCATGGCTGGGCGGCGTTCTGGTCGGGACTTCGATTGGATATAATGGCCTCTGGGTAGTTGATTTGTGCCTGGCTTCTGTTGCAACAATTGCAAGTTACAGAATTAAAGAATGAGGACAAACCAGTGCGACAGTATCAACGTGGGCGCTCCATAAAGGGAATCACGGAGCATACCGGGATTCTTTCGCGATTCTGTCTGGCAGCACTTACGGATTTCATCCAATAGTTCCGGATCCTGCACGACAGTCAGACGTGCTTTCGGTCGATTGCTTACCGCTAAAGGCACGCTCTGAGCTGCTTCCAGGATTTTCTGCAGCTGCGCTTCCGTGATCTGCTGCTTTTCATACATCATTCAGCCCTCGTTGAACAGAAAGCGGAACAGTCCGCTCACAGAGTTATCTTTCAAATCGTTATATCCCAGCATGTATCCCCGGCTGGACACGTCCGTATTTTGAAGCCATTCACCAATATCTTTTTGCAAATCCTCTACGTAGAAGAAGGCATCCACATCCTGAATATGCGCCTGTTTTACCCAGGTTTTTATCATCAGCTTCACCGCCCGCCTGCCCGCCGTATCGAACACAAGCATACCGCCAGGAAAACGCTTCGCCATTTTTGCAAAAAGCGATTGTACTTCCGTCTTCCGAAAATAATAAAACACGCCTGCGGCGAAAAATACCGCACCGTTCGCCGCATCAATTTTGTCAAACCATGCGGTGTCGTTCAAATCCACTCCCAGGTTGCAAACCCTTTCCGTTCCAGGAAGCAGCTGATTCCGAACCAGGATTACATCCGGAAAATCCAGATTATAAATCCGGCACACACCGTTATCACAGCTTTCGCCTGTCTGGTCAAGTCCACAGCCAAGGTTGACTACCGCCGCTTTCGGATGCAGCTTCAAATAATTCCGCACCTCGTACGCAATGTCATTTTGCCGCATGGCAACCTCCAGTGCGCCAAAACGCTGCATGGTACTGGCAGATTTCTTCTCAAGTGCGCTGAAATCATAATCCAGCCGTTCAATCAACTCTGTTGATTTTTTGTCGCAGAACAAATTCGGGTACAACTCCGTACATAGTTTCCTTGCATACAGAGGGATAATGAGCGTCTCCTGAACGGTATTCTTTTCGATATGTATCTTTTCCATATCAAGCACATAAATGGACACGCTCATTGGTTATGCGCCCCTTTCCGGCACGTGAAACAAGCTATGGATTTCACAGTGCTAAACTCTACTGCCTCATACTGCCGTTCCAGCCGCCGTTTCAGACTGTCCGCTGTTTCATAAGGTGAAGTGAAGAACCCCTTCGGCTCATAGAGATGCCGGATGAACCAATCTGTCCGGGCCGTTTCCCCGGCAACGTAAAAGCAACCGCAGAAACAGCCGCCGGGCTTTAAGACCCGAAATACCTCCCGATAAGCCGCTTCTTTATCGGGAAAAGCATGAAATCCATTGAGAGAAAGTACGATGTCAAAGCTGCCGTCTGGAAAGGGCAAATTTCCCACATCTCCTTGATGAAAGCGGACATGGGTCAACCCGTCCCGTTTCACCCTTTTTTGCGCACGGGACATCATGTCCTCGGAATAGTCCAGACAAGTGATGTTTGCATCAGGGAGTTTTTGATAAATCGGCATGGTCAGCACGCCGGTACCCACCGGTACCTCCAACAACGAACCGGGGAAATCTTCTGGAATACCGGAAAGCGCACGAGACAGATAGTCACCGGTTTCTGCCTGCCCCATATCCCACACCAGTCTGCATACTGTTTTGCCCAGCAGGGTAGAGCAGGTGATCATGCCATCATAAAGAGTCGCTTCTTTACCCAATGCTTGATATGCGGATTTAATTTCCTCGTGTTTACTCATATCGTTCACTCCTTCTGTCGGCCGTTAGTTTTGACTAACTCGCATTGTAACAGATACTAAGGGAGAAATCAATGCGAAACCTGAACGATTACATACTAAATTTAGTTTGCGCGCATTATTCCCTTTTTCCTGTTCCAGGGTCGACTTTATTATTCCGATAAAGCAGGAAATGTTATTCCGATAGTCTTGATATTATTCCGATAACGTGACATAATAAAAGAGACTTAGGGAGGAAGTCGCAAAACCATAGCGCCGGAATCTCTAACAGGCAGGAGGTATCACTGATGTATATAACGGTAAAAGAGGCTGCTGAAAAGTGGGGCATTTCCGACAGAAGAATACGCGTCCTATGTTCTGAGGGTAAAATCCCAGGTGCATACCAGGAAGGGCGCGGCTGGAAAATCCCGGCGGATGCGCAGAAGCCTGCTGATGGGCGATATAAATCCAAAGAAAGCATTTTTGCACAGATTGAACGCAAAAAAGCGGAACTAGACAACAAACGCCCTTTAACAGAGGGTGAGATTGCCAGATTGAATGAAGAGTTTGCCGTGGAATACACCTATAACTCAAATGCAATTGAGGGAAACACACTAAGCTTACGGGAAACAGATTTGGTTCTGCGAGGTCTTACCATTGACCAAAAGCCGCTGAAAGACC
>JAJQCB010000274.1 GCA_021203005.1 Clostridiales bacterium
GTATAGACAATCTTTCGCAACGCATGGTTGATTTGCGCCAGCTGTTCCAATGTATACGCCTTCTTTTCCCCTGCTACGATAATATTCATAAAATTTTTATTCCTTTCTGTCTGTTTTTGCCATATCTTTCTCTAAAAAATCTAACATACTTCTTGCTGTCATGTCAGAATCAATCATCTTACTTCTTCCGCCAGGACTCAAATGGCAGTTACAGGTGCTTCTCAATCTCACGGACAAGGTCTTCTTTCTTCTGCACACCGCTAAACCGGGCGACCTCTTTTCCGTTTTTTAAAAATAAAATGGTCGGTGCCGAAGACACCTCCCAGCGAAAAACCAGCCCCCGCTCATACACCGCATTCACCTTGCCAACAAGCACCTGATCCGCATAGGTTTCCTCCAGTTCCGCCAGCAGCGGCGAAACCGCTTTGCATGGCAGACAGCTGTCTGAATAAAAATCCACGATTGCCAGTTTATCACTGTTTAAAACTTCTGTATCAAAATCCGCCTCCGTCCATCTCTTCGCCATAACTTAATCACCCGCCTTTCTCACAATCAGGTCATAGGTATCATCCTCATTTTTCAACAGCTTCAAAATCTGGTGCCCTTCTTCCTTAATGCTGCGCGGGACGTTCTGCACCGGTTCTCCGTCATTCATGTGAATCGAGAGAATCTGTCCCTCATCCAGTTCTTCCAGCGCCACTTTTGCTTTTACAAAGGTAACCGGACATACCACGTCGGTAATATCAACGGTTTCATCAATTTCATATGCCGCACTCATACTCATTCCATCCCTTCTATCATTCTATGGTTTATTTCCTCAAATCTCTGTCCTTCCTGTTTGTTTATCACTCGTTGTTATAAGCCGCCCACATCTTTCTGCGAAATTCATCCTCCCCCACCCGCTGCAGGGTGAACCGGAAGCGCTCACCGGCCTCAGCATTCTCCTCAAAAAAAGTAACCGCCGCGTCCGCCACACGGAAAAACGTTTCCTCATCTTTGATCAGCGGCAAAAATTGCTCTCCGGTATATATCTTATTTCCAAACAGGCCGCCGAAAGAAACCAGATAGCCGCTCTCGCCTTTCCATGCATCGGTGGGACATGATTTCACACAGCGCCCGCAGTAATTACATTTCTCCCGATCAATCAGGACTTCGGTATCTGTACAGGTAATGGCTCCCTCGCGGCAGGCTTTTTCACAGACGCCGCAGTTGATACAGAGATCCGGTTTCCAGGTCACTTCCATCCCGCCCTTGACGCCGAGATCGTTTTCCTCCGCCTTCAGACAATTGTTCTGACAGCCGGTAACGCCGAATTTAAACTTGTGTGGAAGCTCCCTGCCGAAATAATGGTCGTTGAGCTTCTCTGCCAGAGCAGCAGTATCAATACATCCGCTGGGACAGATCGCTCCGCCCTGACAGGCCGTCACAGTCCGGACACGCGGACCGCAGACGCCGGGGCTTACGCCGCCCTCCGCAAGACGCTCTTTCACTTTTTCGATATCATTAATGTGGATAAAAGGAATCTCCACGCCCTGGCGGGAAGTCATATGTATGTACCCTTTTCCGAACTCATCCGCCACCTCGGCGATCGTCCGGATATTCTGCGCCGTCAGATGCCCGCCGGTCACCTGTAAGCGCAGAGAGAAATATCCTTTCTGCTTCTGGCGCATAAAGCCGCCTTTTTTCAGTGTTGCATAATCAATATCTGCCATCTTGTTTCCTCCCTGTCATACTCCATTTTCATATAAATCAATTTCTGTTTTCTCCTCTTCGCGATAATTATCAGATTACTTTTACGACTCACGAATCGCCCTTCCAAAATCTTCCATAAGGTCTTCCACATCTTCAATCCCGACACTGACCCGGATCAGGTCATCATAAACCCCGGCCGCCGCCTTTTCCTCTCCCGTGCTGTGCACGGCCAATGTAGACTCCGGATGGAGCACCAGCGTCTTCGTGTCCCCGATATTCGACACCTGCATAGGAATCTTCAGGCTGTCCAGAATCTGATACGCACGCTCCCTGCTCCCGACACGGATGGTAAAAATCCCGCCAAAATGATTTCCAAACTGTTTCTTTGCAATCTCGTAGGAGGAATTCGTCTCCAGCCCGGGGTAATTCACAGCAAGATCCGGGAAGCCTTCCTGCAGCCACCGGGCAAGAGCCAGCGCGTTATCGGAGATCCGTTCCATCCTTAGTCCCAGAGTTTCCAGCCCGATCATATTATAAAACGCATTCTGCGGAGCCAGACATCCCCCTGTATTGCGAAAGAAGCCGTTGCGCAGCTTCACCACATAAGCAAAAGGACCAAACTTCGCAAACTCACGAAGACCCGGATATTTTTTTGCATCCCAGCAGAACTTTCCCCCGTCCGTAATCACCCCGCTGATGGAGTTGCTGCTGCCGTTGACATATTTGGATGTAGAGTTGATCACGATATCAGCGCCCAGCTCAATCGGTTTTACAAGATAAGCGGTCGCCACCGTATTGTCAACGAACAGCGGCAACCCCTGACTATGAGCCAGATCCGCCAAACTTCGGATATCTGTGACATCCAGCTTCGGGTTTCCGATCGTCTCCGTAAAATAACATCGGGTATGGTCGTTTGTCTTCTCCCGGAATGCATTCAGGTCATTATTATTCACATAGCGTGTCGTTACTCCGAAGCTCTCCAGCTCGCGGAACAGGTCGATTGTGCCGCCGTACAGGCTGGCGCTGGAGACAATCTCATCTCCCGCTTGCAAAATATTCATCAGTGCATTAAACACCGCCGCCATACCGGAGGCACAGGCCACACTGGCAACGCCTCCCTCCAGAACAGTCATCCGCTTTTCAAAAGCCTCCACCGTCGGATTTCCTAACCTACTACAATGTATTTATGGGTTAGATACCTTACAGCCAGTAAGGATCTTTTCC
>JAJQCB010000285.1 GCA_021203005.1 Clostridiales bacterium
TCTGTGGTTATATTTTGCTATATATCTAATTTTTGCGTTTTGTTCATCAGATAGTCTAATACCGGTCATTTTTTCGAGCGATGCCATTTAATACTCCTCTTGACAAGTGTTAACACTTGTTATATTATACTGAATATAGGTGATAACACTTGTTGACACTTATTGGTGTTTAAATTTAAACACAAAAAACTTACAGTCTCCGGGCTGTCCTCTCGCGCCCTCTGGTCTTGGCGGGCTTCTGGGTGCGGGAGGTTCTTCCCTTCGGTCAGCACTGCTACACTGACGGAGGGGATACTTCAAATTTATTGTAGCAGAAATTACAAGGGAAGGAAAGTTGAAAATGAAAAAAGAAAGAACGAGGAAAGACTTCTATACCGTCGAATTATCAAAAGGCGAACTGCATGATGTTCTGGCTGCCCTGCAATCCCATTTTGTCCACTATTCAAATATAATAGAAAGCTTAGAGGATCACATTGAAGATCAGGAAGACCAGCGCCGTTATGATGTCGCAACTGAAAACGCCCAGGCACTGGATCAGCTGATGAACCGGCTCACTGAAATGAAGGTTGCCCATGACATGGAAGTATTGAAAGAGGAAGTATTAAAGAGGGTTTGCAATGGATGATCGGCGCGTGTATTTATCGCTTACATGGGAACAAGCTACTAATCTTCTTAAGCTGTTAGATGCTTTGGAAGTAGTTTTTAAATCTGATATGCCATTTTGGGAACGTGGTTTAAGGGCTAGGCTCTATGCAGCCTTGCATCCCGGCGGTTGAAAAATTGGGGAAATCTGGCAGAACGTGACGTAAAATCTGCCATTTTGCGACACGTTATATCTATATCAGTGTACCACTCTTCTTATAGTATTGCAAGTTTGCATTTTAAAAGGAATCTTGATACAATAACGAAAAGTGATGCAAGGCATATTGATATAAGGAGTGTTTACCATGAAATCATCGAATGATCTGCGCACGTCGCTGCGCGCGATTGACCATAAAGGATATCCGGCTTACAAATCGCTGGCGGGCGCTTATCAGTTTGGAAATTATATGTTGTCCATTGATCATGTCCAGGGTGATCCCTTTGCGTCCCCTTCGGCGCTGCATGTGGAAATTCTTCACAAGAACGCCGGTTTTCCCGCGGCATATTATGAGAAAGACTGCTCGCGTATCGCGCTGCAAGACTATCTGACCAGAAAATTCGCCGCGCAGTTCGAGAAATTCAATTTCAAGGCCAAAGGTTCCGGGAAAAGCGGATTGCTCTCCATCTCCCACTGCGGCCAGGAGGTTCTGGAACGCAGCGCCTGCGAAATCCGTGCCGATCGTATCATCGCGCGCTTTCATGTCGGCTTCCCTGCCTTTGGACGCACGATTAACGCAGGAGAGCTGGAGCGGATACTCTTCGACTTTCTGCCCCGCTGTGTGGAAGGAAGCTTTTTCTATCGAAAGCTCGACGCGAAGAAGGTGGAGGCCGCAGTATTCCTGGCGGAGGATCAGGACGCTCTGCGACAGCTTCTGAAGGATCATCGTCTTGTGGCTTTTGTGGCAAACGGCGCCATGCTTCCAAGGAAAAGCGGCGTCTCTGATCTGCCGATGAAGGACAGCGTTCCTTTCCTCTCTCCCGCTTCCATGGAGCGAAGCTTTCAGCTTCCACATCGCGGGATGATCACCGGCATGGCGATTCCGCAGGGTATCACACTGATCGTGGGCGGCGGTTATCATGGAAAATCCACGCTGCTCGAAGCGCTGCAGACCGGCGTCTATAATCATATTGCCGGGGATGGCCGGGAGTTTGTCATCACGGACGACACGGCGGTGAAGCTGCGGGCTGAGGACGGACGCTCAATCCGGAATGTGGATATTTCCATGTTCATCAATGATCTGCCAAATAAGAAGGACACTCGCTCCTTCTCTACTCCGGACGCCAGCGGCAGCACTTCCCAGGCGGCAGGCGTGATTGAAAGTATGGAAGCCGGTTCCCGTCTGTTTTTGATCGATGAGGACACTTCCGCTACAAACTTTATGCTGCGTGACGATTTCATGCAGCAGGTGATCAGCCGGGAGAAGGAACCGATCACTCCCTTCCTGGAGCGTGCGCGTGATCTCTATGAAAAGGCGGGAATCTCTACCATCCTTGTGGCGGGAAGTTCCGGGGCGTTCTTCTATATTGCGGACAAGATCCTGCAGATGGACTGCTACCATCCGATAGACATCACTGACCGGGTGAAGGGCATGTGCGCGGACCACAAAGCGCCGTGCACGCAGGCTCCTGATTTTCAGATTCCATCCGGCAGCCGTACTCTTCCGCCTTTCAGCAGAAAAACAGTTCGGTCAGATCGACGCGGCGGCAGACCCGGGAGCGACGCGCACCATGAGCATATGAAGGTAAAAACATACGGGAAAGATTCCTTTTCGCTGGATAAAGAGACGGTCGACCTGCGCTATGTAGAACAGCTTGCAGACGCTGAACAGACGAACGCGCTGGCACATCTGCTATGTTACAGTCTGGAACAGCTGTCTGATGGGAAAAAGACCATACAGCAGACAGTGCAGCTGCTTACAGACCTGCTTGATCGAAAAGGCTGGGAGGCATTCAGCGGCTCCTATGTGCCCTGTGGCCTAGCAAAACCCAGAGTCCAGGAGCTGTACGCCTGTCTGAATCGTTTCCGGGGATAGATAGATACAAGCCATACGCCATCACACAGCATATTGCCATATATCTGAAACTCGATGATTCTGTGAGATTTCGGTTTAAAGATAAAAATAAGGTGCAGCGGACGGGAACTCCTGCCCGCTGTTATTTTATCTCCGATGAATAATAGGGTACGATCAGATTCTGACCGGACACAATACTGCTGTCTCCCATATGATTGAGCGACATGACCTCGCTGATATAATCACTTCTGCTCGCATAA